>CAZJRT010000035.1:0-11824 GCA_964548445.1 uncultured Pseudobdellovibrionaceae bacterium | reverse complement strand
ATTCTTCACTGGTTTCCTGGATTGAACTCAACTTTTACCACACTTTTCTCGGCGGCCGGTCAACAGAAGACTATCAGCCCACTTCGGTAATTGGCGGAGGATCCTACAACTGCGACAGGCTGGCGGTAGTCTGGCACATGGCGAAATGCTATAACTTCGCTACCCGCCCCCATGATCAGTTCTTCTCGTTTGAAAACTACCGTGATACACCCGACAAGCGAGAGCTTCCTGATCCTTGTGAAAGAGATGGTCGCTGGGCCGAACAACTTGATATTGCCTTGCTGTTGTCGCCCTGGGATATCCCACTCCAGCGCCCTATTAATCTGGAATTACATGAAACTATCACCGAATATCTTTTGCCAGGCGCATGTATGCCTGCTCAACCCACCGGTGTTCAAATTCAACCCGTATTGCAAGGTGGCATGACAGGCGCGACAGAAGACGGCTTCTGTACAAATCCGGGATGTAGCTATGTCGGAGGGGGTTGCGTAGCTAATTAATTGAAGATTTGCTAATTACACATAGCCGCCTGTTCCCCGAACAAGGCGGCTTTGTTTTTTCCGGTTTATCCTTTACAGTTCTTCCCGCAAAATATTTACAGGCTTAGTCTTTAATGCTCGGACTATATAAGAAACTAACTCGCCGCTCCGCGCCGGTACTTCATTTACTGCTTCGCAGACGCCTGCGACTAGGCAAGGAAGACCCCAAACGTCTCGGAGAACGGATGGGAAAACCTTCTATCGCAAGACCCGAAGGCAGATTGATATGGATACATGCTGCCAGTGTCGGGGAGGCCCAGTCTGCTTTGATACTGGTTAACGCGCTCCTTCAGCAGTTCGGGCAGCTCCGAATACTAGTGACTTCAGGGACTGTTACTTCTGCAAAGCTGATGGCTTCGAGATTACCCGATAGAGCCTTTCATCAATTCTATCCATTAGATCATCCCGACTGGGTACGCAAATTTCTCGATTACTGGAACCCCGATGCAGTGTACTGGATGGAATCTGAATTATGGCCGAATATGCTGCTACAGATACAGAGCAGAAAAATCCCCTCAACCTTGGTAAACGGCCGATTATCCCCATCTTCTTTTCGCAGATGGAAACGCATGCGTAAAGACATACAGATTTTACTCGGTACATTTAGTCGATGTCTGGTGCAAACAGAAACCGATGCCTCATATTTCAGTTCATTAGGAGCAAGAGAAGTGGTTGTTACCGATAATCTGAAATATAGCGCCACCCCCCTGCCCTTTGACGGAGAAGAGCTGAAAAAACTCAAGACAGCATCAGGCGAGCGTCCCGTGTGGCTATATGCCAGCACTCATGAAGGCGAAGAAGCGATGGCCTGCCGAATTCATGAAAAACTATGTAAGGATTTTCCGGGGTTGCTTACTGTTCTGGTACCAAGACATCCTGAACGCGGCAAACAGATTTACGATACTTGCCTGGATCTCATTATGAATGCCCGCAGGCGCAGTGAAGCAAACAGCCTGCCTAAACCTGACGATGATATATACATTGCCGATACTTTGGGAGAGCTTGGACTGTTTTACAGGTTTGCCGGAATAGCCTGTATTGGCCGATCTTTCAGCAAAGATGGGGGTGGTGGTCATAACCCGATAGAAGCGGCACAACTTGGCTGTGCGATAATTCATGGACCAAATGTGCAAAACCTGGAAAAGATTTATTATGAAATGCAGGAAGCCGATGCCTGTATTGCTTTAAAAACTGAAGATGATTTTGCTGCAACATTAAAGAAATTACTGAGAGATAAAACCTATCTAAAAGAAAAACAGGATAAAGCTCTTGATTTTGCTCAGCAATTAGCATCAGTAATAGATAATGTCATGCGAGAAATTGCACCAAGACTTCATACTCAATTCGCCGATACTGAACGATGAAACTAAAAGCACCGGAATTTTGGTATCACACTGATAAAAGCGAGCTGAAATCGCTACCCTTGCTACCTTTCGGCGCCCTGTTTGGAATCGCCTCGACCATGCGGCAAACACTTAAACATTCAGTCAAAGCAGGCATTCCGGTACTTTGCATCGGTAACCTGACCGTTGGAGGCAGCGGCAAGACCCCTGCTGCCATAATGTTTTTGGGCCTCATCAAAGATCTTGGAATTGCAGAAAACCCGGCCTTTCTCACAAGAGGTTATGGCAGAAAAAAAGACCGGTCCGGCAGCCTTCTCGTTAATCCTGCGCAACATTCCGCTCTTGACTGCGGAGACGAGGCTTTATTACTGGCAAAACATGCCCCGGTTATCGTCGATAGCGACAGAGCAAGAGGTGCAGCTTACGCTAAGGAAAATGGGGCGGATTTCATTATTATGGATGATGGCTTGCAAAATCCCGGTCTGCATAAAGATTTATCATTAATTGTAATAGATGGGAGCACTGGATTTGGTAACAAAAAAGTCATTCCAGCCGGCCCGCTCCGGGAACCATTATTCCAGGGCCTGAAAAAAGCTGATCTTTTTATGATTGTTGGCGAGGACAAGACCGGTGCTGCAAATCTGCTCCCTGAGAGCTCCACACTAATATGGTCTAATCTTGGTCCTCGAAATAATAATCCTTCATATGGTGTAAAATACATCGCTTTTGCAGGGATAGCTCATCCAGATAAGTTCTTCGATACGCTAAATAAACTAGGCATTAAAACTATCAAAAGACTGAAGTATCCGGACCATCACTCTTTTAGCAAGCAGGAAATAGAAAAACTTTATATGATGGCTGCCGAACAGGATGCTAGATTAATTACAACAGAAAAAGATCTTATGAGAATTAAAGGATTATCACTTCCTTATCTCCCCGAATACCTGCCTGTAGAAATGAAGCTTGATCAGACTAGTGAACAAAGAGCAGCTCAACTCCTAACAGATAAGTTTAAAAAACACCAATAACAACATGAAACGATTTAAATATTTTTGTGAATACATAATTCTGCGGACGGCCTTTTTTCTCTTTGGGCTGTTAAGCCCTGACAAGGCGTCAGATATAAGCGGGACTGTTGGAAAGATAATAGGTCCTCGCCTGAAATTCTCACGCGTAGCAAACAGAAATCTGGCTGCCGCAATGCCTGAACTTACTGAACAGGAGCGCAAGAACATTATCAGGAATATGTGGGATAATCTCGGAAGAGTGATCGGGGAATATCCTCACATGCAATATCTAAGCAATAACAGAGTGCAATTTGAAGGCCAGGAGATTCTTGAAGAAATCAAGTCCTCTAATGAGGGGTCGATAATTCTGGGCGCCCATCTGGCTAACTGGGAAATGGTATCGCACGCTCTGCGGGAGCTGGATCTTTGTACAATAGTGAGGCTACCTAATAACCCTTTTACAAGAGAATTGATTGGAAAAAATAGAGGTACCGAGCTTATTCCCAAATCTGCCAGCGGCACGAGGAAACTCATCAAATTTCTAAAAGAGGGTCGCAATATCGGGATTTTTATAGACCAGAAATATAATGAAGGGATAGCGGTACCTTTTTTTAATATCCCTGCCATGACAAGCCCCGCCTCTGTGCAACTGGCTAAAAAATTCTCCTGCCCCCTTGTGCCAGTCAGATTTCAGCGTATCGAAGGAGCAAATTTCAAAATTACATTTTGTAAGCCACTGGAGCTGTCAAACAAACAAGGTCAACCGCTTTCCGACACTGAGGCACTTATAAGAATACACTCTTTGCTCGAGGAATGGATCAGTGGGCAGCCAGAACAATGGATCTGGCTGCATCGAAGATGGAAAAATATCAGCTAAGATTTAACCTGCTTTTCGGCCTGACTTTGAATCGCTATCTGCTTTATCATTAGCTGCATCAGATGGGTCTTTGCTCTCATGTCCAACCAGCATATTTTCCGCAACCAAGCCGGCATTCTCCCGAATTTTTTTCTCAAGTGTGGCCATTAAAGCCGGATTATCCATCAAGTACTGCTTGGCATTTTCGCGGCCCTGCCCGATGCGCTCACCCTCAGCAGAAAACCACGCACCAGCTTTCTCAACGAAACCACCTTGCACCCCAAGATCAATAATCTCTCCGGTCTTGGAAATGCCCTGTCCATACATGATGTCGAACTCTACCTGCCTGAAAGGTGGAGCCATCTTATTCTTGACCACCTTCACCCTGGTCTGATTACCGACTACAGTATCGCGATCCTTGATCGAGCCTATCCGCCGAATATCAAGACGTACGGAAGAATAGAACTTCAGGGCATTGCCTCCGGTAGTTGTTTCCGGCGAACCAAACATGACGCCAATTTTCATCCGTATCTGGTTAATGAAAATAACTACTGTACGGGAACGGGATATAGAGCTGGTCAACTTCCTCAGAGCCTGACTCATCAGCCTCGCTTGCAGTCCGACATGAGAATCTCCCATATCGCCTTCCAGTTCAGCCCGCGGCACCAAAGCGGCCACAGAATCGATAACCAGAACATCAATAGCGCCGGAGCGAACCAGCGTATCGGCAATTTCAAGAGCCTGCTCTCCGGCATCAGGCTGTGATATCAAAAGATTATCAACGTCACATCCAAGCTTGCGGGCATATCCAGGGTCAAGAGCATGCTCGGCATCTACGATTGCACAAGTGCCTCCGGTTTTTTGTGCCTCCGCAATTACCTGCAGGGCCAGTGTTGTCTTGCCAGAACTCTCAGGGCCATAAATCTCTGTTATCCGGCCTCTGGGCAATCCGCCAATTCCCAGACCTATATCAAGCCCAAGCGCGCCGGTAGAAATCGCTTCCACCTCCATTGGGTTCTGCTCACCATTGAGCTTCATAATAGAGCCTTTACCGAAGGCCCGCTCAATCTGAGTAAGGGCGGAATCGAGAGCCTTTTGCTTGTCTGCCGGATTTTTTTCCATTTTGTCCCCTCTATTTAGTGATGTGACACTCATAAAATCAGTCTCCTTGTTTTTGGCACAGTCGCAATAAATATGCAAACGGGTTCGCGAGTCACTCCCAATCAAATGTACATGTTTTGTTCCGCCATGCAAGCAAAAAGAACAAAAGAAGAACCACAAGAAGATTTACAGGCCCTGAAAAATAAGGTGATTTATATAGATGCTGTCCATAAACATCAGCTTATAGACCAGAAACAGCCAGGAAAGGAAAAACAGCCCGATATAAAGACCCACTATCCTGGTCGCTGTTTGCATAAAAACCGCTCCAACGGTGACAGAGCCATCCTTATCAACAAGCGAATCAAGATTGAACTTGAAAGAAAAGGTGAATATTACCGCTACAATAATGAGAAGAATGTAAAAGGCCGGATTATTCATAAACTGGGAGAGCGAATACATGACAAGGGAGACATCCCTGTCGGCCAGAGGAACTTTATATGATGAATAATCGGGAAGAAAGAGCAGCCCCAGAAACAGCATCTGAACAGCCAGAATCCTCACTGCTGAAGGAGACACGTTTACCTGAACCCTTTTATTCAGAAAGTTTCTAATTTTTTCCTTCTCCATCAAGATCAATCCTCCAGAACTTCCTTCACTTTGGCCGCCAACTGCTTAAGTGTAAAGGGTTTTGGCAAAAATGAAATGTTTTCCCCCATGTGATCCTTAAGCTTATCCTCAGTATATCCCGATATAAAAATAATTTTAAGAATCGGGTTATCCTGCCTCATTCTCTGGGCCAGCGTTGGACCATCCATATTAGGCATGACCACATCAGTAATTAAAAGATCGAACCTCTTGTCATCACAAGAAGCCATCAAATCCAGAGCCGCTTCTCCGCTTTCTGCCGTAAGAACATCGTAACCTTTGTTGATCAAGGCCCTCGAGCTGAACATGCGAACTGCATCTTCGTCTTCAACCAGAAGGATACGTTCAGTTCCGGTCAGGTCTCTTGTCTGGTCTTCAAGATCTTCCATTTCGGATTTTTCCTGCTCCATCTCACCGTCAGTAATGGATGGCAGGAAAATGGTAAACGTCGTGCCCTTGCCTATAGCACTATGAACTTTAAGGAAACCGCCGGTTTGCCTGATAATACCATAAACCGTCGCCAGTCCTAACCCGGTACCCTGCCCGACCTCCTTGGTAGTAAAGAACGGCTCAAAAATACGAGATATATTTTCCTGGGGAATCCCGCAGCCGGTATCACTTACCTTAATAATCACCCACTGCCCCGGTGGCATTTTGTCACTACCACACTGGACAGCATCAGTATTCTCGAAAGAGTGCGTGGAAATTGTTAATCGACCGCCATTTTCCATGGCATCCCTGGCATTAACAGCCAGATTGATGAGAACCTGCTCCATCTGACCCTCATCCACCTTTACCAGGCCCAGATCATTGCCATGGATCACATCCAGCTCAATATTCGCCCCTATCAAACGACGCAACAAGTGGGAAAGCTCCGTCAGGATATCTGTAATATCCTGCACCTTTGGACGCAGGGTTTGCTGGCGCGAGAACGCAAGCAATTGCCTTACCAGATTAGCCGCTCGATTGGCGTTCTGTTTAATCTGCATAATATCGGCAAATGAAGGATCTCCGGGCTTGTGGCGAAGCAAAAGCAAATCACAAAAGCCTATCATAGCTGTCAGCAGGTTGTTGAAATCATGTGCCACACCCCCGGCAAGCTGCCCAATCCCCTGCATTTTCTGTGACTGTACGAACTGGGCCTCTAAAGTCTTCTGCTGTGTTAAATCGATAAAGTGCAAGACAATGTTATTACTGCCCTTAAATTTACGAGCATGGAGCTGAACAGCTACTTTCTTGTCGCCACTACCGTTAAGCATGATTTCAAGAGGCGCTATTTGTTGTCCCTGCTCGATCCGGTTCATTGCAGAAAGAAGTATTTCCTTATCTTCTTCGGCAATAATCTCTTCAAACCGGCGAGATTCCATATCTTCAACCGACACATCAAGCATGTATGCCAGAGAAAGATTACAATCTGTTATTGTGCCTTCAGAATCAACCAGAGCCACACCAAGCGGCGCCTCTTCGAAAAAGCGCTGGAACCTGTCTTCTGATGCTTGCAAGGCAAGGCGCATGGCGCGCTCTGCAGTCAGATCATGAACAACAGCCCTTGTCCTGACCCTGCCGTCAGGCTCATGCACTACAGTCTGGTTTACTGAAGCAAGAAAAGTCTTGCCGCCGGGTCCTTTCATACGTACTTCAGTAATTTGTTTAGCGCCGCCTTTAGCGGATATATCATAGGGCCGGGCCGTATCCGGAAGTGATTCCGCGCGATAAGTAGAAAGCCGCCCCTGAGCCAGCAAGGTATCAATATCCTCACCCAGCCAGCGCGCAAAAGTAGCATTAACAAATACAAACCGGCCGTCTTCAGCTACTGAGAAAAAGCCAACAGGCGCATTATCTGTGAAATCTATGAGCTTTTCACGCTCTTCCCTGATGGAACGATCAACAAAACGCTGCTCGGTAATATCATCGATCCTCCAGTGGATATAACCATCCCATCCGGCAACGGGCTGTACTTTTATGGTATGCCAACGCTCGCGGTCTTCATGCATGGATCGTACTTCGACCTTGTCAGTAAGCCCTCTTCTTGCCTGCTCAATAAGCAATGGGAATAATGAAGCTGTCTCTTCATTATGCTGGAAAAGACCGGATAATGTCTGAAGACCGGGCTCCCCGATACTTTCGCATAGCTCTTGAAGCCTTCGGTTATAATAAACGTTGTTACCAATGCTATCTGTAATCAGGCTGGCACCGCGACTACCCTGAAATATCTGGCGCAGGATGCCAAATTCCTTTTCCCATTGCTTCCTGCGATAAATGCTTTTCTGCAAGGCGAACCCAAGAGCCGTCGCCAGAAGGAAAACCAATGCTGAACCGATAACGATCACTTCATCAATATTAAAAACCAGTGCAATTACAGCGCTGATACTGAAATAAAGAATGATCAGAAATACCGCCAACAGCGAAAGTAATGTCCGTCGGCGCTCCTTGTCCTCAGGATCAGGAACGTTCTTCCTCTGATGACGCGCAATGAAGTCAGAATGATCTATCGTCATAACAATTTATGATAAACGATTGGGGAATAAACACAAAGCAGGAAGCCAAAATGTTATCGGTAAAATTTTACCGCAAGCATCTTTGAGGTAACGAGTTCAATTTTTTCATCGATGAGGGTCCGGTCAGCTGCGTCTTCTGCCAGTGAACGTTCATCCTGAAGGTCTTCAAGCTCCTGCTTAAGATCATCTTCATCCAGATCCGCCAGATTTACAGCTTCTTCAACAAGAACAGTGCATATCCTGTCATTCACATGCGCAAATCCACCGCCGACAAAAATCTTTTTGGGTATATCTTCTTCTATAGAGCGCCAGAAAGAAACCACGCCAGGCCGCAGCGAAGCCACCAGTGCACAGTGGCCTGCACGAACACCGAATTCACCTTCAGTACCGGGCATGACAACCTGCCACATAGGGCCATCGATGACCCTGCTCTCCGGCCCCACAAGCTCGAATTCAAATGTTTTCGTATCGTCCATTTTTATTCCAAATTATCCTCAAGCTGCCTCTGCGGCCATACGCCGGGCCTTTTCAATTGCCTGATCTATCGTCCCCACCATATAGAAAGCAGACTCGGGGAGATGGTCGTATTCACCTTCCACAATAGCCTTGAACCCCTTTATGGTATCGTCAAGATGGACAAATACGCCGGGAGTTCCGGTAAACACTTCCGCCACATGGAATGGCTGTGAAAGGAACCTCTGGATCTTTCTGGCTCTTGCTACCGTAAGTTTGTCTTCTTCGGAAAGCTCATCCATTCCGAGAATGGCGATAATGTCCTGCAGCGACTTATAAGTTTGCAAGGTCTTCTGAACATCATTAGCGACTTTGTAGTGTTCTTCGCCAACAATACGCGGATCAAGAATTCTTGATGTTGAATCAAGTGGATCCACTGCCGGATAAATCCCCAGCTCTGAAATCGCACGGCTTAATACTGTCGTCGCATCAAGGTGCGAGAATGTCGTTGCCGGTGCCGGGTCAGTCAAGTCGTCGGCGGGCACATAAATCGCCTGAACCGAAGTGATCGAACCTTTATCCGTTGAGGTAATACGCTCCTGTAATTCACCCATATCTGTCGAAAGGGTTGGCTGATAACCCACAGCAGAAGGAATACGGCCAAGCAGCGCGGAAACTTCAGAGCCTGCCTGGGTAAAACGAAAGATGTTATCAATAAACATCAAAACGTCCTGACCTTCCACATCACGGAAATATTCTGCGACTGTCAGACCAGACAAGCCAACACGAGCTCTCGCGCCGGGTGGTTCGTTCATCTGACCGTAGACAAGAGCAACTTTTGAGCCTTCTGTACTACCGTCTGAAGCCTTTTTAATAACTCCGGATTCAATCATTTCGTAGTAAAGGTCATTACCTTCGCGGGTACGTTCACCAACTCCAGCAAAAACAGAAACACCGCCATGTTCTTTAGCAATATTGTTGATCAGTTCCTGAATGGTAACGGTCTTGCCAACACCGGCTCCTCCAAACAGGCCAATCTTGCCCCCTTTTGCATAGGGACAAAGTAAATCAACCACCTTGATACCGGTAACAAGTTGCTCCGTATCGGTTGATTGCTCGGCAAATTCGGGGGCTTCCCGATGAATTGGCCACCTTTCCTTGGTCTTAAGTGCGGGACCATCATCAATAGCATTACCTACTACGTCAATAATACGCCCGAGGGTTTCAGGACCGACAGGGACCGAAATTTCCGCGCCGGTGTCTACAACAGGGTTTCCGCGCACAAGACCATCTGTTGAATCCATTGCGATACAGCGTACCGTGTTTTCTCCTAAATGCTGAGCGACTTCAAGAATCAGTGTTTTGCCTTCATTCTCTGTCTGCAATGCATTTAAAATCTGGGGAACGAAGCCCTCTTCGAATTGCACATCAACAACGGCACCCAACACCTGCTTAATAAAGCCTTTTTCTTCTGCTTCAGCCATCACGCTTCCTTCTTCTTGTATACTTTACAAAGCCTCCGCACCGGAGACGATTTCAATAAGTTCATTAGTGATTACGGTCTGACGTTCACGGTTGTAATACAACGTCAGCCGGTCAATCATATCCCCGGCGGCATTAGTTGCATTGTCCATAGCAGTCATCCTCGCTGCCTGCTCGCCCGCTGCACTATCCAGCATTGCCTGATAAATTTGAGCTCCGATATTTTTTGGAAGCAGCATATTCAACAGTGTTTTCTCATCCGGTTCAAACTTATAAATCTGGTCAGCGCCGCCAGGCTCTTCTTCCATAGCGGTTTCATCGTCTTCCACTGGGAGGGGTATTAGCTGCTTGATTACAGGCTCCTGCACCAATATGTTTTTGAACCGGTTATAAACCAGAGAGCAAACATCAAAATCACCCTGGTCAAAAAGTGTCAGAAGATACCTGCTTATCTCATTAACTTTGGAAAAGCCCGGTCCTTCCTTATCTGCGGGGTCATCAAAGAAACTTTTAAAAATGAGCGATTCGTAATCGCGTTTTAATATGATCCTGCCTTTTTTACCGACACAGATTATTTTCACTTCTTTACCTTCGGCCTGAAGCCGGACGATTTCCCTGCGGGCCAGACGGGCAATATTACTGTTGAAACCGCCACACAATCCACGATTGGCCGTAATTACAACCAATAAATGGACCTTATCAGATCCGGTGCCTGTGATCAGTTTGGGACTGGATTCGTCAATTGCTATGCCCGAAGAGACAAAGCGCATTATTTTTTCCATGGTCTGCGCATACGGCTTGCTTGATTCCGCAGCATCCTGGGCTTTTCGCAATTTGGAAGCTGCTACCATTTTCATGGCAGCAGTAATTTTACGCGTTGATTTAACGCTGGCTATCCGGTCCCTGTATGACTTCAGGTTAGACATAGATCAGGCAACCTTTTGCGCTTCGTCTTTTGAGACATAATTGTTGGTGAACTCTTCCAGGTAATCTGAAATCTTCTCCTCTAGCTGCTCATCAAGAGCTTTCTTCTCGTCCAGTTCTTCAATGATTCCGCCTGCATTTACCCTGAGATCCTCAACCATCCGACGGACAAATTCCGAAACTTCCTCTGCCGGTATCTTATCGAGATAACCTCTGGTTCCAGAGAAGATAACCACAACCTGTTCAGTAACTCTGAGCGGATGATACTGAGGCTGCTTCAACATCTGGGTCAGGCGGGCACCTCTTGCCAGCATACGCTGGGTAGCAGCATCAAGATCAGAAGCGAACTGAGAAAACGCCTCCATCTCCCGGTACTGGGCGAGTTCAAGTTTAATTTTACCGGCCACTTGCTTCATTGCCTTGATCTGGGCTGCAGAGCCCACACGGCTCACTGAAAGACCAACATTAATGGCTGGCCTTATCCCTTTAAAAAACAGTCCGGTTTCAAGGAATATCTGACCATCAGTAATGGAAATCACATTGGTTGGGATATAAGCAGAAACGTCACCAGCCTGGGTCTCAACAATCGGCAATGCCGTTAGAGAACCGGAACCATAATCTTCGTTAAGTTTGGCAGCCCGCTCAAGCAATCGGGAGTGCAGATAGAACACATCTCCCGGATAAGCTTCACGGCCCGGTGGTCGGCGTAGCAATAAAGACATTTGACGATAAGCAACGGCTTGCTTGGACAAATCATCATAAATCGTCAGAGCATGAAGGGCGTTATCCCGAAACCACTCACCCATTGTTCAGCTCGCATAAGGCGTAAGAAACTGCATTGGAGCAGGATCTGATGCAGTTGCAGCTACTACTATGGAGTATTCCATTGCTCAGTTAGCTCTGAGATCCTTTACAAACTGTGCAATAGTCGAACGCTTTTGGCAAATTTCAACATAACAGCAGAACAAATGGTATT
>CAZJRT010000034.1:0-11934 GCA_964548445.1 uncultured Pseudobdellovibrionaceae bacterium | reverse complement strand
ACGGCGCCCGCCTTGTGGACTCCTCGGGCACGCCCTTCATGGACCGCTACGACCCCCGCGGCGAACTGGCCCCGCTGCATCTCCTGACCCCCGCCCTCCTGGAGGCAATGCCCAGCACCGGCGAGCCGAATGCCATACGGGCATCACCTAACCAGATAAGCAGCAATGTAAGAAATATGGCAAAACTTACTTGTAATTTCGGCAGGTTGTTTTTCATCGAAACGAAATAGAAACCTGAAATAAAGGCATAGAAGCCTAGTGATACCGGCTCCAGAAAAACGGAAGATATACGGTGCAGGTCGAGCGGGAACGGCAGGAACCTTCCGCCGGGGCGTACACCGCTGGTAAAAACATCTTCTTCCAGATGTTCAAATGCAGCCGGGTCATAACCTTTGGCGATATAGTAGTCCCTGATATTGAAATAATCGATAAATGTCTCGAGAGAAAAAGCCTCCAGTAAGGCAAACGCCGAGATTATTGCGCTGAAGAAGAGTAAAGGCTTTGTAAAATTGATCTTTTCTGAAGCCAGCCCCAGCGCTATGAAAACCGGCATTATCATCACATCTCTCAAAGCTTTTAAAAGCAGTTCATCCTGCACCACAGATAAAGCGGAAAGCAAAACGAATTGAGCTATCAGGATAATCAGCCAGTAGTACTTTTCCCGATCCATAAGGAAAAAGCCGTTTGCGGCAGCTAAAGAGATAAGGATCAGTTCAAACAGGATCACATGGGATTCTGAAATACCGATCCCCGATGTATTGGCAAAGCAGAGCAGAAAATTAAAAAAAACTGTCCCTGCAATTATCAGAACCGGAAGTCTGGCGGACATCCCATGTCTGTTCGTTTCAATCTCGCTTGCAGGCATAACGCGATCAGCTACCATCAGCACAATTCCCTGTACGTCTGTAGAGTCTCTTCGGCCAGTTTCTGCCAGGAAAACAACAATGCAAATTCTTGTGCTTTCTGTCTGTCATGGCGGCCAATATGACTTAATCGCCCGGAGATTTCTGCTGCCGCTTCTTCCGGGCTGGTGAAATCCACGCATGCTCCAACTCCGCTCGCAGCGACAAGTTCACGGAAAGACTCATTAGGCTGTACGAACGGGATTAGTCCCAGCGACATGGCCTCCAGCATCGACATGCCAAACCCTTCAAAGGATGAGGCTGACAAAAAAGTGCCGCATCCTTGCAAAATCTTTTGCATTTCTTCAGGTGAAATAAAGCCGTGAAAAATCACTTTTTCACTGACACCGAGCCGCTTTGCCAGCAAGGTCAGGTCTTTGATTTTTGCATCCCATTCAGGCCCGATAATATGGAGATTTCCAGCAAGCTCGTGTTTATGTTTGAGTATGGCGAAAGTCTTTATCAGAGCATCAACTTGCTTGTGCCTGGCCAGTCTTCCAAGATAAAGAAAGTCTTTTCCGTCTGTGAGAAAATCACCGAGCGGAGTAATCGCGTTTGGCTTTAATATCAGGTTTTCATTGATGCCTTTGAAAATGTTGTAGTCGTTTTGGGAGATCGCAAATAATGCCCGGTAGCGCTTGCCGGTATTACGAGTAATCAAACGGAAGTAAAGTTTTTTGATGGCGGCATAATCCTGCGTATGGAAAAAACCTCCGTGTGTTGTTGCAAAGGCCGGTTTTTTCGTCAGTGTCGCTATTGCAGCAATATAATCAAAAAACACATCAGTATTGTGAACATGTATGAGATCAAACCTTCCAAAAAAAGAAGGCGGAACCAAGGGCAGAAAGAAACGGCGTTTCCCGATAAAAGGTACCCGGTGTACGGGGGTACCATCTACAACTTCGTAAACTGGAAGTTTGCCGGTTTTTCCGTGAAATACTTTATCAAGAGTAAGAACCGTACATTCGGCTCCCTGTAGTTTCTGGTGTTCCACCATGCTCTTGACGTAAGATTCCAGACCGCCAACAGCCGGATAATACTGACGTACGGTATGTAATATGCGTAGCGGGAAACCTTCCATTTATGCCTCCGTCTATCTCTTTTCCGCTGACATACAGGAAAGCCTTTCAAAAAATTCTTCGTGCGCTTCGCCAATTACTTTTTCGTCAAATTCATGCGCGTAAAAGCAAGTGTTTTTTTGCCAGATGGAGAGCTGAGCCGGTTTTGCAAAAATTTCGCAAAAAGCCTTAAGCCATGCATTCTTGTCGCCTGGCGGAACCAGCATGCCTGTCACTCCGTCCCTGACCAGTTCGGGTGTACCACCTAGATCACTGCCAATAACCGGCGTTCCCAGCTGCAGGGCCTGGGCAGTAACCAGTCCATAGCTTTCGGCTATGACTGAAGTCATGCAAAATAAATCAGCTTCTCTCATAAACCCGGCTATATCCTCCCTGGGAACAAAACCTTTGAACGTAACCCATGGTCTTGAGCCGTATTGCTTCTTCAAATTGTTTTCGATTGGCCCGGTGCCTAATACCGTTAGGTGGAATTTGTAGCTTGCTTCCAGAGCAGCGAGCGTCTCAAGAAGGAAGTCTATTCCCTTGATCGGATCCAGCCTTCCTGCAAACAAAAGACGTACATGATCAGACGGTTTTCTTTTCGGTAAAAAAGCGGGCACCTCTTCAGGAACATTTGGAATTACGCAAGAAAAGGAGTCGTGAATTGCCGGAACCAGTTCTTTTGCCTTTGCCAGATTGGACCACGAAGGAGAAATAAAACCCAGCCGGGGAATGGCTTTCAAGGGCCTTTGCCTGAAATATGATATCATCCTGCAGGCATTGCACTGCTTCTTACATTGCAGACCTTTGCAAAACAGATTTGTCTGAAAGCATGCAAGGTTGAGGTCATGAAGAACGTACGCTGTCGGCACTTTCCTTCGCCCTATCTCGTTCAGGGAGTTAAACCCGAGACCAATGATGTTATCTATAAAGGCATAATCCGGTTTCACATTGTCCAGAACCGTCCCGATTAATCCTTTATTACGAGGATCAAAATAATCCTGCAGATGCCATACGCTTTTTTCCCAAAGCGGGAAATTATGGTTACGTTCAAAAAGCGTATAACGGCGGGGAATATCAATCCGGTAAACCTTGAAACCTTCTGGAGCCATTTCACCCCAGACAGGCTTTTCGTTTTTCTCTTTTATAGTAGCAATGCTCACCCTGTGTCCGCGCTTAACTAGCATTTTTGCCCTGTTATATGCGGCAATTTCTGCTCCACCGAAAATATTTGGGTAAAAGATCGAAGAGATGATCAGAATGTTTTTGGGCGTCTTGTGCACTGGTTTAAGCATGAGATTTCCTCCCCCATACTGTGCGCGCGTACAGTACGCTGACTATGGACACGACTATCGTATTGAGAACGATTCCATAGACGCCGAATAAAAATACACCTAACGAGCCCACAATGGCCGTGAGTACAAATCCTGTAAGGGTGAGGAAGAAGTTATCCCTGTCTTTATGCATTGCGAATAGTGCTGTGCCTGCCGCAGTGGCGCTGACCCGCATTAACAAAACGGCGAGCATAATCCAGAACAGAGGCAGATATTCAAGCAGTACTTCACTGCCTATCAGTTTTACGATGAACGGCACTGTTGCCCCGGCGATAAATGACAGAGCAAATGTTGTTAGAAGCGTACGCTTTAATGCTGTTGAAAATACATCATTAAAAGATGACAGGTCTTCGCTGTCATAAACCTGGATCAGCCTCGGCCTGTAGACCATCAGGACACCGGAGTTTACGAGGTTCCAGGTGGCAGTCACGATCTGCGCAAAGAAAACATATATCCCGGTAAGTTCGAGGCTCAGGAAGAGAGTAACGATATACCTGTCCATATAATAATTCGCTACTCCAAGGACGTCTGTTAGATATAGTTGCAACGAGCTTTTTATTTTCTCCGGATACCACACGCCTTCAAGTTTGCTTGCAAAGGCCTTCTCCCACGGCCAGCTACGCGAAAGCCAGGCCGCAAAGCCAAGAGCTATCAATCCGCCGCCTATCCAGAACGTCAGAAGGGCTATGATCGAGCGTAACTCCGGATAAAAAAAAGCAAGAACTACAAACAGGTAAATCCAGCTTGCCGATTGCAATGAATAGATGAAATTGGCGAGTTTCGGATACTGGAGATTATTAACCAGAACGAAGGCGTCAAAGCACAGATGTTCTGTCAGAAATACCGCCAGCGCCAGCAAAGCAATGGAGGGCATGTCAAAATACCAGCCGATTATAAATGCTACTGGCACCAGCAGGCCGTAGACGATGAATATTCCGATCCCATAATGGCGCAAATGGTGAGTAAGCTCAGGAAGTGACTGATGCACGGCATCACGCGAGAGCAGTGTAAAAATCCCCCCACGCATAACTGCCTGGACAGTACCGGAAGCCCCAACGATCAGGCCGTAAATGCCAAGTTCTTCCAGCCCCATGAAACGGGCCATAAACAAAGAGAGTATAAATTTTGCGGCCAGCATCCCGACCCGCATCCCCATGATGGTCAGCGAGGAAAAGATTTCACCATTCCAAAGGCGTTTCAGAAATGGACTGGGAGTTAAGCCAGCAAGAACTCTCATCGATCCCCGCCATAAAGATGTCGGTATATCCAGTCGGGGATATGGTATTTACGGTTATTCAGAATAGCGCCTATCACCGCGCCGCCGCTATCCTCAACAGCCCTTTTAAGCCTTTGTGCTACAGGTACACGTGTACGTTCTGCTTCGGTAACAAGAATTGTTCCGTCAACCAGATCGGAAAAAGCAATGGACGCCCCTCCGGAAAGCGCTTTGTCCCCGCCAATCACTATGAGGTCAAACCGTGATCTTAAGGCAGTCATCAGAGCTTTAATACCGCTACTGTTCAGGCATTCTTCAGCTCCTCTCAAATACGCGCATACCAGGCCTGAATCTTCCAGGACCACGAAAGGCAGTACTTTGCCTCCTCCCAGATTCAAGAAATCACCAAGCGTCATCGGGATCTGTTCTTCGAACTCCTTGAAAAAACCTCCATCACGCTCTGAAGCATGGATGTAGAGAACCTTTCCATTACTGTTGATTGCTGCTGTTCTTGCTGTTTGAAATGCAATACGCGGAGCATCTTCCCTGCCATACGCGCTTGTAAACATGATGGCAGCATTAGGTCTGCCCTCCATGGAACGGCGCAATGCGAAAGATACAGGAGCCACTTGTTTTGCAGGTACAGCCAGCTCCGTATCGTCAACTTCCTGCAAGGGCTGAGTTGTCAGCGCGGCAAGCATCCGGTCTTCTCTTGATTCAGAAGATATTTCAGATAGCCCGGCTTGTTCAGGTATCCCGGAAGTAAATACAGTTTGATGATGTCGACGGCTCATTTGATGGCTCCTTTCTCAAAAGAGGCGATAACCGGGATGCCAAGACTCGAGTAGACCTGTTCAGGATTTGTCAGACGATCATCCAGCAACTCGCGTGATATGGCAGCTCCGGCTCCGGCCATCATGGCTGCAAGCAGCGTTACGGCAAAAACCAGCTTTTTTTGCGGTTTTACCGGCTTGATAGACGATGATGGCTTATCGACTACGGTAATGCTGGTGATATTCTGCCGGTTTAACAGATTATTGATCCGGGCTTCCTCGCCGCGTTTCAGGTAATAGAGATAATTCTCTTCGTCGATTTTCACTTGCTGCTGAAGCTCGTTAAAGCGTCCTCTGTTGGCTTCAAGATAAGAAAGGCGCCTGTCAACATTAGCCATCTTCGCCGCCAGAGAACTGTCAGAACCGGCTGTCGGGTTAAGATCGTTTTTTCGTCTTTGCAAATCAGCGCGAGCAACGGCGACAATTTGCTGAAGCCGTTTAAGCAAGGGGCTATCAGATCTGTAAGTGGAGCGCATTTCTGCTTCCTGCGTTTCCAGCTCGGTTAATTTGCTCTGTGCTTGCGTCACAGCTTCATAGGCTACTGTGCCAAGATCGGATTTCTCCCGTAAAAGCTGGGCCATTTCTTCGTCGATAGCAGAGATGCCGGTTTCCTGCTTAAAGGCATGCAGTTGCTGCTGGGATAGTTCCAGCTTTTCGCGAGCCTCTTCAATCTGCTGTTTTAGAAAATTAGTCTGTGGAGTGTTGTAAATCTCAGTCCGCTTGCGGATAAAGGCATTCATTACCAGACCAGCGAATTCAGACGCTACAACAGGATCAGGGTTCCGAACAGCAATATCAATGATGTGAGTCTCGTCATAATTGACTGAAAGATCTTCTTCCAGTAGCGCTTTGATGGCTACCTCGTCCGGGGGCTCTCCCGGAGAAAGATCTTCTTCCAGTTCCGGATATAGTCGGTAAACTCCATATTCATTAGTCAAAGCCTGCAACAAATCGTGGCTGGCTATTAATTTAATGTATGAACGAATAATCTCCTGCCTTGTGTCAGCATCGGTCTGTGTATAGCCGGTTTTATCTCCGGAGGAAACTTCAGGACGGGCATCCTGTCCGAACTTGACAACCATACTGCCGCGCGCTTCATAGACAGGATCCGTCAGAAGTACATACGCAAGGCTGGCGGCAAGGATAAGGGCGGAAACAGCCAGAAATGTTCCGCTTTGGCGGAAGAAGGCCGTTAGCAGGCCTCTGGGGGATTGTTCTATATCCATACCTGATTTTCTCCTTATATCTGTTAGCGCATCGTGTACCCAAAGCCGAAACTCGTTGGCAGGAATTGCTGGACATTTTGCTGGAATGATTTGTACGCATCTGCAACACCGGTTCGCGGTACAAAAACTACATCGTACGCGGCAAGGCGTATGTCTTTTGAAGGAGAGCCATCCGTTGCCGCTGAATAGTCGGCCCGGAACACTTCGGGTTCTTCTCCGGCGCCGCGACGGAAAATCAGAATATTTTTTTCATCTCCGGAATTCAGCATGCCTCCGGCTCTTGCTATGGCTTGCAGCAAGGTCATATTCGGGCCGACAGACACCATTTCTCCAGGAGAAGCTACCTGTCCCAACACATACACCCGCGAGGGAGCGAATGATTTGACGACCACCGTCAATTCAGGATCGGTCAGGTGTTTTTTATAGGCTGATTTAAGCTCTTTTTGAAGCTCTCCGGCCGTCTTGCCGTATGTCTGAACATCCTGTACGACGGCTGTGGAAATCAACCCGTCTGGGCGCACGGCCACTTCTTCGGTAAGCTCGGGATTGAGCAACAGGCTGACTTGCAATACATCCCCCACCTGAATGCGGTAAGGACGCAAAGAACGGGCAACCGGAGCAACCGGCACTTTTCCTTCCATTGCCACAGGTATTTCCGCGTTGGATCGTGATCCGGAGCATGCTGCCAGCGTCAAAGCCGTAATCATAAAAATAAAAAGGAAGAATGCCTTTTTTACTTTTTTCATTTTTAAATTCCTCAGCTGTTAAAAGTCTGACTGTTCATTCCGGAACAAGGCCCTGTCAAAACGATAGGGATCCATGTGATCTTCTTTAGTATTTTCAAAACAGACCGCATTGCTTTTTTCTGCTGCCTGATTGCAGGTTTCAGCGCTTTGAAAATCACAGCTTGCGGCCATTCCGGAATTAATCAGGCAAAAGTCAGCGCCTTGACCTGTAAGTACAATTTCTTCCAGATTGACTGAACAAAATCCTTTTCGCCTTGCGGCTTCCTGCTTGCAGGAACGACTATCATAATACCAGCACTCACGTGGCAATCCCTGCTGCTCGACACAAAATGGAGCCGCAAGAGCCGGTAACGGAAGAAGAGGAAATAATCCGATAAATAACATCACCAGAGAGCTGGCAGTGTTTATGAGATCATTGGCCCGATAAACTTGCCATCGGCGAATTCTTGGTGGTTGTGTCTTGTCAATGATTACATCGGCCATTTGCTATATCTTCAAACAGGTTAGAGGCTTGATTTTTCTCTTTCGGCCAGGCCGTTCACCGGGCAAAAAATCTGAATGAAATACAATCGGGATAAGCTTCCGGTTCCAATACTCCGGTTAGTTTTTTGGAAAATTCCGTTAAAAGAAATATTCTTCCAGCCACTTGCCGGGAATTAAGGAGTGCATCGAAACATTAGCCATATGCTTTTTGCGTTGTAGAAAACGTAACTTCACAAAGAGAGGCTTGATATGGCTGTTCATGAAATTTCCCGCATAATCAATAAGATCACCATTGTATCGGATGGAGATGATCGATCGAAGCTTTTGACCAGAATAAAACCAGAAGCCTTAACCCGTCCGGTAAGAATGGCTTTTGTTAATGCTCATGCCTATAACCTCTGCTACAAAAACAGTGATTTTTTCCAGCATTTGCTCAATTCTGATTATGTTTTGAGAGACGGCTCCGGCATGAAAATCCTTTACCATATGCTGGGAAAGGATCCCGGGCTGAACATGAACGGTACCGACTTCATCCCTGACATAATAAAACTTTATCGCGGAGAGCGTGTGGCACTGCTTGGAACCGGCGATCCTTATCTGAAACGCTCTGCCGAGGAGTTGCAGAAGATATATGGTATTCAACCTGTTCTCTTGGTGGATGGCTTTCAAAAAGATGAGTTCTATCTGGAGGTTCTTGGGATGAAACCTGCTTCGCTCATCATTTTAGCCATGGGCATGCCAAAACAGGAAAGGGTGGCATCTCTTCTGGCAAATAGAATTGATTACCCGTGTCTGATTATTTGTGGAGGGGCAATTCTTGATTTTATAGGTGGCAGGGTCATCCGGGCTCCCTTGCTCTTTCGGCGTTTCGGGATGGAATGGCTGTACCGTTTGCTTCAGGAACCAAGACGTCTGTTCCGGAGATATGTATTAGGTAATGCTGTTTTTCTGCTAAGAAGCCTGAAGTTGTCCGTACAGACCCGCAAGGCGACTTGAACAAATACAATTACAAACATTTTTTTCAATCACTGAAACCAAATGCCTTCTGTCGCCGTTAACTCAATGGTTTAACGCAGCATTCCAGGAGGTGGCAGAAATGGTATTTCTTTCAGACACGAGCTATACGGCCCGGTCGCAGCCATGGGCCTCCGGCAGGTCCTTTCAGGAGAAACAGATTTATTTCATGGTTTTTGCGCTGGATTTGCTGGCAATGATGATTGCCTATCAGGTCTCCATGTCCCTGGCTGGTTTTCTGGTGGAATACTATCAAACATCACCTTTGGAAAATTTTTATGAATCCGCCCAGTCTCGCCAGATCGTATATTTTTGCGTAGCTCTGGGCATAATGTTCTTCCTTGCTTTAAGCGGTCACTATACCCGGCGTGTTCCCTGGTGGAGCCAGCTTCAGCAAGTCAGCAAAATTATCTTTTTCGCCGTCATTGTCGACGGCTTTACCAGCTATGCACTGGAGCTGCATTATTCAAGAATTTTAATCGCGACCAACTGGATAGTCGCATACGGCATGCTTTTGATTATACGCCTTGGCATGAACATGATTAAAAGCTGCTCCGAAGAATGGAAGTTGTCTGCTGTAATTATTGCTGATGCCAATACAGCAACAGACGCTTTATATGCTCTGGCTTCTGATGGTGGAACGGGATTGAACGCCCGGACTATATTGTTACAGGAACAAAATATAGAAGCTCTGGACCGGGAGGAGCTGCCGGCCAGCTACCGGAACATCGACGTACGGACAGCAGGAAGTTCTTATGAAAGCTATATTCTTGCTAATCCAGATTGCTTTTATATCGTATCTCTGGAAGGTTTTTCAAAGCTCCAGCGTGACCAGTTATTAAAGCTGTTAAAACGGAACGATGTGAGTTTTGCTCTTATTCCAGACATTGCCCATACATCTCTTTACCAGTCCGAGCCGCATTATTTTTTTGGGAATGATATAATGTTGCTCGATTCCAAAAAACCAATGGCTCCCTTTCTTGGCAAGGTTCTGAAAAGAAGCATGGATATTATCGGAGCGTTGATCGCGCTCATAATTTTTGCCCTTCCCTTATCACTGGTAGCCTTGATGCTTAAACTCGAAGGTCAGGGAGGGTCGGTTTTATATGCCGGAACCCGTGTGGGTCAGGGCGGGAAACTGTTCCGGTGCTGGAAATTCCGTACCATGGAACCGGGCACAGACCACTTGTTGCATGAATATCTCGCAGCTGATCCCGAAGCCAGAGCTCACTGGAACCGGTATTTTAAATTACCAAATGACCCGCGAGTACAGACACGTACTGCCAGATTTATTCGCAGGGCCAGCATTGACGAGTTGCCGCAGATCTGGAACGTCCTGAAAGGAGAAATGAGCCTTGTCGGGCCGCGGCCTATACTGGTATCAGAGATCGAGGCGTACGGCGAGAGAATAGACGAATACAAGTCGGTCAAACCTGGCATTACCGGACTATGGCAGGCAAGCGGACGCAACGGAACCAGCTTTCATCGTCGTGTGCTCTGGGATAGCTGGTATGTCAGGAACTGGACTCTCTGGGGCGATATAATCATCATCCTGAAAACAATTCAGGTAGTTCTGAACAAATCCGGCGCCAGTTGAATGTCAGGATTTTAAAATCATCTGTTATCTTTCAGGCAATCATCTGCTAAAGCTCATGGGGTTTAAGCGGCTAAAGCCCGTTAGGAATATAGATGCTTTCAAAAATCTGTACACTTACAATACTGCTTCTCGTTTTAACCTGTCCTCAATACAGCCGGGCAGAAACAGGCAGTAATACAGTTAAGGACCGTTTGCCAAAAGAGCTGCTTGACGAAGATGCAGACTTTCTGACCCTTACGATAGAAAATGATAATTTCGGTAAGGGCACAGACCAGAATTATACCAGCGGCGTACGCCTGACATATTTTAACTATTCCGTCGAGGTTCCTGATTTTGCCTATCGTCTGGCTGATTTTGTGCCAACATTTGAAATTAATGAAACGACGTCTGTTTACTACTCCGCCGGACAAAACCTCTATACTCCAGAAGACATAACCAGCCGTACGCCCGATTCCGAAGATCGTCCCTATGCAGCCTTTTTATATGGCTCTGCCGGTTTTACCAGCCTGACCAATAATCACATTGACGAGATGGAAGTAACATTAGGCGTTATCGGGCCGTGGGCGCTTGGCCAAGAAGCCCAGAAATTCGTTCATGATATTATTGAAGTTGATGATCCTTCGGGCTGGGATAAACAGCTGGATAACGAACCCGGATTTATTTTGTCCTGGCAAAGGCAGTGGCCTGCAGCATATACCGCAAAAACAGGATCTCTCAATTTCCGGGCGATGCCTCATGCCGGGGTATCACTGGGCAATGTTTACATTTATGGATCAGCCGGTCTGTCCTTGCAGCTCACGCCATCAGAATACAAGTGGCAATCGAACCCTCTGCGCGTTCGTCCATCTATTCCGGGGAGCGGGTTTTTCGCGGTCCCTGATTCGCATTTCGCCTGGTCGCTGTTTGCCGGACTCGAAGGCCGCGCCGTTGGCCGCAATATTTTTCTGGATGGCAATACCTTCAGCGACAGCCCGTCCGTAGACAAAAAATATTTCGTGGCCGACCTTAACGCAGGGCTAAGTATGACATATGGACGGACCCAGATATCCTATACTCTCGACTGGCGTTCCGAAGAGTTTCAGGGACAGGACGACGCTTCGCTGTTTGGGGCGGTTTCTGTCGGATACCGTTTCTAGGTTTTTTAGAAATCTCTCATTTTACCCTTTACAAGCCGCAAGCTTCTTCTAGGTAGCTAAATATATTTATTTGGAAAAACCGTAGTTTAGCGAAAAAATACGAAAGGAGATCTAATGCGTATTTACAAATTTCTAATGATGATCCCGGTTGCTGTTGTGGGGTTTGTTGCTCCTGTCCAGGCACAGGAAACTTTGGCAGAAGAATTTACCAAACCTCTTTCTTCCATGCCGGATGATGCGCGGGTAACACTCACCGGAATTGCCGGAGATATCAGTGAAGATGAATTCAAGCTCGATTATGGACATAACGTGATAACTGTCGAGCTGGACCGGTTTGGCTGGACCGGAAACGAAACTGAATTTCTTGTTCCCGGCGAGACTGTAACCGT
>CAZJRT010000033.1:0-12136 GCA_964548445.1 uncultured Pseudobdellovibrionaceae bacterium | reverse complement strand
AAATATTTATCAGCTATCTTTCGAGCAATTGGATGAGACACGTTTTCCAACTGTCGGTTTGGCATATCAAGCCCTCAAGGCGGGTCCTTATGCATGCGTGGCTCTGAATGCATCAAACGAGATTGCAGTAGGCGCATTTTTAGAACGGAAAATCAGCTTTAACTCTATTGCTGAAATAGTGGCTAATTCGCTTGAGAAGGTTTCCTCGATGCACTTGAATTCAGTGGATGATGTTATCAAATTAGACAAACAGGTTCGCAAGATGACAGAATCTGATATTCGTAAGAAGGCTGCCTGACCCATTCACTCCTGACACGAGAGTTATTTATGAGCAATATATTCGATTACATTAATCTCTTCGCCGCCAATGCGTGGCTTTATGGTGGCACATTTATACTGGTCCTTGGTGTTCTGGTGTTTGTACATGAATGGGGACATTACATTGTCGCCAGATTATTTGGCGTCAAGGTCGAGTCATTTTCTATTGGTTTTGGCAAAGAGATCTTTGGCATAAATGATCGTCATGGCACTCGCTGGAAGTTCTCGCTGTTTCCTTTGGGGGGATACGTAAAGCTGTTTGGGGATGTTGATCCTGCCAGTGCTGGTCACACTGACAAAATAAAAGAAGGCGAAGATACCGTCAGGCCAATGACTGAAGAAGAAAAGAAGGTAGCTTTCTTCGCTAAACCTGTAGCTCAACGTTCGGCAATAGTCTTTGCCGGCCCTGCGATTAACTTCCTTTTCGCCATACTTATTCTTGCTGGCCTGTATGTCTTTTACGGCAAACCAGTAACTCAACCTGTCGCGACGGCTGTTGTTTCTGAAAGTGCTGCCGATCAGGCCGGTTTCCTGCCTAATGACGAGATTTTATACATTAATGGAAACAAAGTTCGTCGTTTCGAAGATATTCGGCGTTCCGTATTGATTGCACTTGATACGCCTTTGGAATTTTCTGTTCGACGTGGCGGTGAAGAAAATGGTGAAATCGTTAATCTATCAGCCATACCGGAAAGACTGGAAGTAGAAGACCGGTTCGGGTTCAAGCACTCGCGTGGATTGCTTGGTATTTTGGGTCCTTTGGGGCCAGGGAATGCTTTTGCTATTGAAAATATTCGCTCTGTAAACGGCAAAAGCTTTGATGATCCTCAGGATTTGCGACGTACTCTCGTCGAGAATCTGGGTAAGACAATAACTATAGGAGTGGATTACGGGGATGGCGAAATCGAGAAACTGATTGTTCAGCCGGGTCCTGAAATGAATGCCGGTATTACCGATCCAGAATCAATTAATTACAACGCATTGGTAATTGATCCCGGTAATGTAGATGAACTCATAAAATATAATTTTCTTTCAGGAACCAGAGAGGCGGTTCAGGAGACTTATATTATTACAGTTAGTACGCTTGAGGCTTTGGGGCAGATGATTACCGGCGTCAGAAGCGCTGACGAGTTAGGTGGCATCATCCGTATAGGTGCCATGGCCGGAGATATGGCGAATACCGGATTTCTCGCGTTGATTACATTTACTGCTCTTCTTTCTATAAATCTCGGACTGCTTAATCTTTTTCCAATTCCGATGCTGGATGGGGGGCATCTGATGTTCTATTTCCTGGAAGCAGTAAAAGGTTCTCCAATTTCAGAACAGATTCAGGAATATGCCTTTCGTTTGGGGCTAGCAATTCTGGTCGGAATCATGCTATTTGCTAATCTGAATGATATTGTTCAGCTTATCCGATAGTCGGATAGGATTTCCTTGATAACATATCTGGTGGATTATTATGACCGGGAAACAGATCTGTCTGGCCGCCACCATGGCCTTTTTATTTATGACGCTTGCGGCTTCACAAACCTTTGCACAGGGCAAGGTAGACGATATCCGTATTAGCGGATTGGAAAGAATAGAACCTGAAACTGTAATTTCATATATGGATGTCTCTACCGGGGATCCTATAAACCAGGCAACACTTGAACGTGCTGTTAAAGAACTGTTCCGTACTGGACTGTTTGCTGATGTTTCTATTGATGCACGAGGTAATATTCTTGAAGTCAAAGTGGTCGAAAACCCGATCATCAGTCAGATTTCTTTTGAAGGAAATGATGAAATCAAAGATGAGGAACTACGGGCAGAGGTTCTGCTACGTCCTCGACATGTATTTAATCGCAACCGGGTTCAGGCAGATGTAAACAGGCTTTATCAGATATATCGCCGTAATGGACGTTTTTCAGCCAATATAGAACCAAAGATCATTAAACTCGACCAGAACAGGGTAAATCTGGTTTTTGAAATCGATGAAGGGCCTGTTACCAAGGTAAGAAGCATTCGTTTTATCGGTAATGATCGTTATGACGATAATACTTTAAGAAGCGAAATCAGCACTAAAGAAAGCCGCTGGTACAGATTTTTCTCAGCTGATGACCGTTATGATCCTGATCGCATGGCTTATGATCAGGAGCTTTTGCGTCGATTTTATCTATCGAAAGGTTATGCTGATTTCCAGGTAGTTTCTGCTGTTGCCGAACTTTCACAGGATCAGGAAGAATTCTATCTGACTTTTACGGTAGATGAAGGTGATCGCTATCGGGTAGAAGAGATCTCTTTCGATTCGAGACTACGTAACTTTAATCCAGAAGTTCTACGCCCACAGATAACGTTTTCATCTGGCGATTGGTACGATGCTACAGCAATAAAAACCAGCATTGACAATCTGGTAGCAGAACTCGGTGATCTTCAGTACGCTTTTGTGAACGTGCAGCCTCGCGTGGATAGAGACCGGGAAAATAATTCTGTAGATATTGTTTTTGAGATTAATGAATCCCCTCGTGTCTATGTCGAGCAAATTAATATTCACGGAAACGTTCGCACGATGGATAAGGTAATTCGCCGTGAAATCGAACTTGTTGAAGGCGATCCATTTATTCGCTCCAAGCTTGCTGCGTCTGAACAAAATATCCGGGATCTGGACTATTTTGAAACGGTGAATATGAGCGTCAAGCCGGGCGGTGCACCTGATAAAAGTATTGTAGATGTGGAGGTTAGTGAAAAATCCACTGGCGAACTTTCGGTTGGAGCAGGGTACTCAACTTCTGACGGACCTCTGGCAGATATTCGTATTCGCGAAAGAAATTTACTCGGTAAAGGGCAGGACCTCCTTTTTGCAATTACCTACGCTGGAGAAAGAACAGAATACGACCTTTCATTCACAGAGCCTTATTTCCTCAATCGCGATCTTGCAGCCGGATTTGATTTATTCCATATAACGCGTGACCTTCAGGATGAAGCATCTTTCGATCAGGAGAGAACCGGAGGCGCCGTGCGACTGGGGTATCCTTTGTCCGAAAACTGGCGGCAAAGTCTTCGTTACGGCTATGAGAAAAATATTATCGAGGAAGTATCCGATGATGCTTCATTGTTTATTAGGGAACAATCGGGAACACGCCGCACTTCGGCAATTTCACAGCGTCTGGTCTATGATACGCGTGATAGCAGACTATTTCCTACAGAAGGTGTTAATGGCTGGCTGGACACCGAATTTGCAGGTCTGGGAGGCGATGCCCAATACATTTCCGGCAAGATCGGTGCTTCCTGGTATTATCCTGTCTTTAACAGCGTTATTTTGAATGTTCTTGGCGAAGGTGGTGCTATTGATGGCTGGGGCGATCAGAATGTAGTGATTAACGAACGATTTTTCCTGGGCGGTTCAACATTAAGGGGCTTCGAGAGAGCTGGTGTTGGCCCAAGGGACACGACCACAGACGACTCTTTGGGAGGAAACCTGTTCTACAGAACTTCTGTTGAGTTCTCTTTCCCTATAGGATTTCCTGAAGAGATGGGTATCAAAGGCCATGCCTTTAATGATGCAGGTACAGTATGGGATGTTGATAATGCGTCCGGGGCCAATGTGCTTGATGAAAGCTCTGTCCGGGCAGCCGCTGGTGTTGGCATTTCCTGGCGCTCTCCTTTGGGGCCCATCCGTATCGATTACGGCATGCCGTATGTCCAGGAAGATTATGATAAGGAAGAAAATTTCCGGTTTAGTTTCGGAACGAGGTTTTAAATGAAAAAAGTATTAAAAGCACTCACAGTAGTTTTAGCCATTGTATTTGTTATTGTTTCGCTTCCGGCAGATGGTTCTGCCGAAGAAACCAAAATGGCTGTTGTCGATGTTCAAAAGCTTCTGGCCGAATCCAAAGCGGCCAGGCATTTACAAAAACAACTGGAAGATGAACGTGAAAAGTCTCAGAAAGAGTTCTTAAAATATGAACGTGAGCTTAAGGAAACGGAACAAAAACTGGTTGCAGAGAGAAGTACGCTTTCATCCGATGAATTTGCAACCAGGCGTGATCAATTTGAAGAGAAATTATTAAAAACTCGCAGGATGGTGCAAAAGCGCAAACGTGAATTAGACGAGGCTTTTAATCAGTCACTGATGAAACTGCGCGCAGAAATCATCAAAGCTACTGCGGATGTCTCCCGTGAGGCCGGTTATAATATTGTGCTCTCCAAACAAAACGTTGTGGTTCTTGAGAAAGAGATTGATATCACCGATCAGGTTCTGACAATCCTTGATCAAAGCTTGCCAAAGATTGACCTGAAGGTCACGAGCAGCAAATAGCAAAGATTAATGCCAGATAAAAGATTTTTCAGTCGCAGTTCACCGCTAACGCTTGGTCGCATAGCCGAGCTTGCAGGAGCCGAGCTTTCTGAAAATGTCGATAGGGATCTAAGAATAGAAGACGTCGCGCCTCTTGATAAGGCAGGTCCTGGCGAACTCACCTTTCTCGATAACAAAAAGTATAAAGAATCTGCAAGGATGACGCATGCAGGCGCTTGTCTGGTATCACCTGATATGGCGGAATTTATCCCTGATGGCACGGCGAGACTTATAACTCGCTATCCATATAAGGCATATGCTCATGTGGCGGGGATCTTTTACCCGACACAGCGACCGGATGTATATATCTCACAAAACTGTTTTATCGATGAAACTGCAAAAATCGGGCGGGAGTGCACAATAGAGCATGGCGCTGTTATTGGTCCGGGTGCGGAAATCGGTGATCAATGCTGGATAGAACCCAATGCTGTTATTGGCGAGAATGTTGTAATAGGCAACGAATGCCGTGTAGGAGCCGGTGCTACTTTGCAATACTGTCTGATCGGCAGTAATGTGCGCCTTTATCCGGGTGTTCGAATAGGTCAGGATGGGTTCGGATTTGCTATAGATCCCCGTGGGCATGTCAAGGTCCCTCAGCTTGGCCGGGTAATCATTGAAGATAAATGTGAAATTGGTGCAGGCACCTGTATTGATCGTGGTGCCGGACCGGACACAATTATTGGTGAAGGAACGTGGATCGATAATATGGTTCAGATCGGGCACAATGTCAGGATCGGTAAAGGTTGTGTGATGGTTGCTCAGGCCGGAATAGCGGGAAGCACAGAACTTGATGATTTTGTTGTGCTCGGAGGGCAGGTCGGGATAGCCGGTCATCTCAAGATAGGTAAAGGAGCGAGAATAGCTGCAAAGTCGGGAATAATGAAAAACGTATCGCCCGGAGAAGAGGTTATGGGTTATCCTGCGATTCCCATTAAATCTTTTATGCGGCAAGTTGCTTTACTGAATAAAATGATTAAAAAGAAAAAATAATCGATTTTTTAAGTCATCAGGATGCAAGTGAAATGAGCGAACAAGAAGAAAACATTGATGTAAACAGGATCATGGAAATGATTCCGCACCGGTTCCCGCTATTGATGGTAGACCGGATATTGGAATATGTTCCCGGAGAAAGTGCCATCGGGTTGAAAAATGTATCAATGGGGGAGCCTCATTTCCAGGGACATTTCCCCAGTTATCCAGTTATGCCCGGTGTTCTGATTATTGAGTCGATGGCTCAAACCGCTGCTATTCTTGTAGTAAAGACCCTGGGAAAGGAAGCTGAGGGCAAACTCGTTTATTTCATGACAATTGATGATGCCCGCTTTCGCAAGCCGGTTGCTCCTGGCGATGCTCTTCACATACATGTGAAAAAGCTTCACGACCGTCGAAATGTCTGGAAGTTCTATGCAGAAGCCAAGGTAGATGGCAGGGTTTGCGCTCAGGCTACCTATAGCGCCATGATTATGGATCGTCGCTAGATCAATGCCGTCGAGCTGTTCTTGTTGAAACTTTCCGCAACAAACCGTGATTTGTTGCCTCCTCGTACGCAGGATTAAATTACTATTATGAATTCAAATATACATCCAACAGCTATTATCTCATCAAAAGCCGAATTAGGCGAAAGTGTAAGGATTGGCCCGTATTCAATTGTCGGTGACAATGTTCATCTGTCTGATAATGTCGAGTTGAAATCCCATGTCGTGATTGAAGGCCGCACCAGCATTGGTGAAGGGACTAGGGTTTTCCCTTTTACTTCGCTTGGTTTGCCGCCACAAGATCTCAAATATCATGGGGAGCCTTCTGAACTTGTAATCGGAAAAAATTGTACGATTCGGGAGCACGTAACCATGAATCCCGGGACCGAAGGCGGGGGGATGAAAACGCAGGTTGGAGATAATTGCCTCTTTATGGTGGGGGTGCATATAGCTCACGATTGTAAGGTTGGCAATAATGTGATCATGGCCAATAATGCCACTCTGGCAGGGCATGTGAATATTGGAGATTTTGCAATTATCGGCGGCCTGTCGGCAGTTCACCAATTCGTACGCATTGGGGATCATGCTATGATTGGCGGAATGTCTGGAGTAGAAGCCGATGTGATTCCTTTCGGCCTTGTAAAAGGGGAAAGAGCATTTCTGTCGGGATTGAATTTTATTGGCATGGAGCGAAAAGGTGTATCAAGGCAACAAATAAAAACAGCTCAAAAAGCTTTCCTGACACTGTTTGCTGAGGAAGGGACGCTCGAAGATCGTATTCATAATGTTTCAACTGAATTTGCTGATAGCGAACAGGTTACAAAAATAGTACAATTTATTCGGGACAAGACAGGTCATCCTTTATGTCAACCGCAGAAGAAGAACACCAACCAGTAGAAACACTCGGAATTATTGCCGGGGGAGGCGCTTTGCCGGAACGCTTGCTGCATTCTTGTGATCGCAGAGGTATAATACCTTTTGTTGTAGGGTTTGAAGGACAGACTGACCCGCTTATTTGCAAGGGCCGCAATCATATTTGGACCCGAATTGGTGCTGCCGGTCAGATTATCAATACTCTTAAATCACACGGAATCAGAGATCTGGTTCTGATTGGCAGTATGCGTCGCCCATCATTGCCGGAATTAAAACCGGACATCCGCACAGCAAGATTTTTTGCCCGTTTAGGCATGAGGGCTCTGGGAGATGACAGTCTTTTAAAAGCCCTCCGGGAAGAACTGGAGGCGGAAGGATTTGTTGTCCACGGGGTACAGGAATTTGCCAGAGATCTTTTGGCCGGGGAAGGCCCTATAGGCAGACATCGTCCACGTAAAACAGACTGGGTTGATATAGATCGCGGTCTTGAAATCTCCCGAATGATGGGTGCTCTTGATATCGGCCAGGCGGTTGTCGTGCAGGAAGGTATTGTTCTGGGCGTTGAGGCTGCCGAAGGGACTGATGAATTAATCAAACGTTGCGCGGGCCTTAAAAGAGCCGGGCGTGGCGGTGTGCTCGTCAAGACTTCAAAACCTCGTCAGGATGAAAATCTGGATCTGCCAACTATCGGTCCCCGAACCATTGCACTTTGTGCTGATGCAGGGTTCGCAGGCATTGTAATTCAAGCTGGTCATAGTCTGCTAATTGACCCTCAGGAAATCGCAGACGCCGCTAACAAACATGGGCTGTTTGTGATTGGCGTCGATCTCGCCAAACATGGATAATAAACCTGCTAGTTTCTTCCTGATCGCCGGGGAAGCCTCCGGTGATCTATTAGGATCACGTTTGATCCATGCTTTAAAAAATGAGTTCGGTGCCAATACTGATTTTACTGGTATAGGCGGAGATGCAATGTTGGACGCCGGCCTGAAAGAAAGCCTGTTCCCAATGGAGGAGCTGTCTCTTATGGGTATTATTGAGATAGCTCCAAAATTATTACATTTAAGAAAAAGAATAATTGAGGCGGCAGATGCTGTGCTGGATCAGAAACCTGATATGCTCATAACCATAGATGCGCCGGATTTTTGCTTTAGAGTTGCCAAGGAAGTAAAGAAACGACAAAAGGGAGATGAAGAACTTAAAATCGTTCATTACGTCGCCCCAAGTGTTTGGGCATGGCGTGAAGGAAGGGCCAGGAAGATTACGGGTTTTCTTGACGGACTTTTATGCCTGTTACCATTCGAGCCACCTTACTTTGAGCGAGAGGGCCTTAGAGCGGAATTTATTGGGCATTCAATGATTGAATCAGGGATCACATCAGTTGATCCCGTCCGTTACCGACATGAAAGACAAATCCCTGAAAATTCAGTTGTTCTAGGCCTTTTGCCGGGTAGCCGTAAATCTGAAATTTCTACGACCGGTCCAGTGTTATTTGAAGCAGTACAAGATCTTTGTGAGAAGCAACCAGGGTTGCACATTATAATACCAACAATGCCTCATCTGCTGCCTGTGATACGTGCCAATGTGCCGGGCTTTAATAAGGCCACAGTTCACTTTGAAACTAATCCAGACAGCAAATTTGACGCATTCGCCGCTTGTGACGTAGCAATGGCCACTTCTGGGACCGTGGGGCTTGAGCTCGCTGTAGCAGATATCCCTCATGTAATTGCCTATCGAATGAATCCGGTTACGTGGGGAATAGTGAAACGTATTCTGAAAGTGAAATATGCTCACCTCGCAAACATAATTCTTGAGCACGAAGCAGTACCAGAATTCATACAACAAAATTGTCGAGCCGATTTGATCTATCAGGCTATATCCGGGCTTCTTATAGATCCGGAAAAGCGAAACAATCAGCGAGATTATTTTAAGGCTGTTCGGCAAGCTATAGAAGCACCTGATAAACAGAGTCCGTCTGCAAGAGCGGCAAGCTTTATTCGCGAACTCATTGAAATATAATTACCAATATTTGCAACAGGAATTGCATATGTGTCGGTTTTTCTTGACACAAAGTAATTATAGGTATTAAACATCAATTTTTCATATACCACAAACAAGGAGCGGGATATGTCGCTTTATAAAAAATTCAAAAAAGCAGTTGAATCTGTTGTACACAGAGTTCATCCAGCAACTCTAGACGGAAGCTCGGTAGATCTCAGTCAGGATTTCGGGTGTACTGAAACTGCGGGATATAAAGCTGTTAAGGCTGAAGTGGATGGCGATACATGGAATATACATCCCTTTTATTGGGCGCATTATCTAGGTGCGACCGCACATAATGAAACTGTATTCCCGGCTGTTGAAACAGCAGAATCCAGAGAAGAAGCGCAGGATTGGCTCGACAGTCATCCAATGTCCAAAGACAAAGCTATACTATACAAATATAGCTCTCATTCAGCCCAGACTTTTGATTTCAATCTTTAATAACCAATATGTGAGTATCGAAGATCTGCCAACAAAAGGTTTTCGATACTTTATACTTGGGGACATAATTAGCCTGAATGTTTTCTTGACAATACCCCTCCCGTTAATTATAGAAAATAGCTAAACTAATACAATGAGGGTGTGATGAAGCTTTGGGAAAAGTTTAAAAAAGCTGCGGCTGAAGCTATAAGCAACATGTTTCCGCAAACAGTTTACGGCAAAGGTGTGGATTTGAGCCACACGAAATCCGGCATCGATACGGCGGGTTACAAAGCCATTCAAGTAGACAGGGTTCAGGATAAGTGGGATATATGCGCTTTTTACTGGCCGAAATCTTGCGGGACTCCAATATTTCAGGATGTTATTTCAAATCCGCTGGTCAGAGTAAACTCTCAGGAAGAGGCGCAATCCTGGCTAGATAAGAATCCCATGACCGAGAAAAAGGCTTTGGAGTCATTTTGTCGCCCCAGGGGCAAAGACCATAACAAACCTCACCAACCTTAATAATAAGTACAGAAACATACAAAATGAGATTGATTGATAATTTTAGAAAAGCAGCAAAAGAAGCGATCAATAAAGTACTGCCACAAACAATTTACGGTAAGGCTGTATCTCTTGGTAAAGACCAGTTGCATGGAGCGACGCTGGGGTATAAGGCGGTGCGAGTCAGTGTCGAAAAAGACCAATGGGAAATCAAGGCATACAAATGGCCTAACGTTTGTGTTGGCGCACCGGTAATCATAGCCGATTGGGAAATGCAAACAGTCGCCAAAACCAATTCTAGAGAAGAAGCTCAAAAATGGCTGGATACCCACCCGATGACAGTTCAAAAAGCTGGTAAGTTATTTCATGGATCCGGTCCAGGTGACAGGCGCAATGATCCTCCAGGCCTGGATGCCTAACCTCTTGCTTCCAAGGAATAAAGGGTCTCGGTCCTTCTCCTGTATACAATTGCCTTGAACGGCTGATACGCAAAGGTGTGTCTCCTACCATTTCCTTCCACTGGGAAATCCATCCGACGGTTCGAGCCACAGTAAATATTACTGTGAACATACTAACTGGAAAACCCATAGCCTTTAGAATAATGCCCGAATAAAAATCCACATTCGGGTATAATTTCTTTGCGATGAAATAATCATCTTCCAGCGCAATACGTTCAAGCTCTACTGCTACCTCCAGGAGTGGATCATTGATGCCAAGATCAGCTAAAACTTTGTCACATGCTGATTTAAGTACTTCGGCCCTTGGGTCGTAATTCTTGTATACGCGGTGGCCAAATCCCATTAACCGGCACGTATCATTCTTATCTTTGGCGCGAGCTATATATTCCGGAATATTTTCTTTAGAGCCTATCTCACTCAGCATCTCGAGCACGGCCTGATTTGCCCCTCCATGGCTTGGTCCCCATAGCGAAGCTATTCCTGCTGCGATGCACGCAAAAGGATTGGCCTGAGAAGAACCGGACAGACGCACAGTGGAGGTTGACGCATTTTGTTCATGGTCCGCATGCAGGATAAAAATTTTATCCAATGCGTCAGCCAGAACAGGATTAATTATGTATGGCTCTGTCGGCTTGGCAAAACACATATGTAAAAAATTAGCCGCAAAACTCAGGTCATTCTTCGGGTACATAAAGGGCTGGCCACGATTATATTTTAGTGCCATAGCGGCAATCGTCGGGATTTTGCCGAGCATTCTTCTCGCCGCGAGTTTTCTTTGCTTTTCATCCCAGATATCAAGGGAATCATGATGGAACGCTGACAGGGCGCCAGCTGCGCCGCACATCACAGCCATTGGATGAGCATCGCGCCTGAACCCTTGAAAAAACTTGGTCATTTGATCATCGACCATGTTGTGGTCTTTGATCCTTCGTTCAAAACTTTCAAATTCTTCTTTGGTAGGTAATTCACCATGCAGGAGCAAATAAGAGACTTCCAGAAAATTACTTTTGGCAGCCAGTTCCTTGATATCGTAGCCCCGGTGCATGAGGATGCCCTTATCGCCATCGATATAGGTGATTTTAGACTTACAGCTTCCCGTCGAAGTAAAAGACGGATCAAATGTAAAATGGCCGGTATTTGCATACAGACTGCGAACATCAATTACTGAAGGGCCTACGGTGCCCTCATAAACCGGGAGTTTCCAGCTTTCACCGGTTTCATCATTTATAAGCGTGAAAGTCTTTTGCCCCATATAGTTTCCTTTCTCCCGATTGTTTCAGGATTTGCTCTTTTTATAGGCTAGCGCTTTATCAATTCTCTTGAGAGTTTCTTCCTTTCCCAGTATCTCCACTACCATAAAAATGGGAGGAGATACACTGGTACCTGTAATGGCAGCACGCATAGGCATTATAACCTTGCCAAGTTTTGCGCTTGTTTCTGCCGCCAGATCCCGGCAAATGTTTTCAATATTTTCGTGGGTTAGTTTATCTTGCGAGGCAAGTCGATCACGCAAAGCTGTCAGCAACCCCTCAGTATCGGAAAGCAAAGTTTTACTGGCTCTTTCGTCATAGGAATCCGGTTCTGTCACAGAAAGCAAACCCGCCTCGGCGATTTGTGGCAGGGTTTTTCCTCGATCTTTCAGATCATTCATACCTTCCAGAAACCATTCCCGGGATTTCTCCGGGACCCTACTATCCTTTCCGATATAATCC
>CAZJRT010000032.1:0-12185 GCA_964548445.1 uncultured Pseudobdellovibrionaceae bacterium | reverse complement strand
AATGAACTTGAGGCATTATCCGAAGAGGACCCGAATGCTGATATCTTTCTGGTAATCCGCTCAAAAGGCGGGAGTGTTATGGATGGTTTCCAGTTGCTTGAAACCATGCATAAAATCCCAAACAGAGTTCATACAATTTGTGACACACATGCCTGTTCAATAGCAGCCGTAGTTTTCTCAGGTAATCAGGCTGGATACAGGATTACACTACCTACAAGCCGTGTGATGCTGCATGAAGGCTCCTTCAACATGTTACGTGGACCTGAATCGAGAATCCGCAATGCAGTAGAACAATTGGAAGATTCACGAGACGTGATGAAAAATATCCTTGCTAATGCTACCGGTATAGATCCAAAAACAGTAGATGCATTTCTATCTGATGATATATGGCTGAATTCAACAGAAGCTGCTGATCTCAATTTTTCTGATGCAATAATAGAGTGGGAGCCAAAAGTAGACAGAACATTTAATCCCAGAATCCCTGAAAAATGGAAAGAAGGCTCAACCAGCAGGGAAATGAGAGAAGTACTAAATCAGCAACCTGATCTCGGAAGCTAATTTTTAACCGCCTCAACAATTTTGTCTGCAGCCCCGGCAAAATGTTCGGCAGTAATAACCTGAAGGCTGGAACCCGACAGGATTTTTCGGCCTTCGGTCACATTTGTCCCTTCCAGTCTAACGACTAATGGCACATTTAGACCGACACCCCTGGCTGCAGCGACGATACCTTCTGCGATGATATCGCAGCGCATTATCCCTCCAAAAATATTGACCAGTATCCCTTTAACTTTCGGGTCTGAAAGGATAATTTTGAAAGCTGCTTCAACTTTTTTAGTATCAGCTCCTCCACCAACATCCAGAAAATTGGCCGGCTCTCCGCCATGCAGCTTGATAATATCCATTGTTGCCATGGCCAGTCCTGCACCATTGACCATACAGCCTATGTTGCCATCAAGCGCCACATACGAAAGATCGTGATCTCTGGCAACTCGTTCACGATCATCTTCCTCATCTTCATCTCGCATTTCTGCAATTTCTTTTTGTCGGAACAATGCGTTATCATCAATATTTATTTTGGCGTCAAGCGCCATTATGTCGCCATCGGTGGTCACGACCAGAGGATTAATCTCGACAAGCGATGCATCTATCTCCATGAATGAACGATAAAAATTCAGGAAAAACTTTACTGCCTTCTTAAAGCTTTCTCCCTCCAGACCCAGAGCAAAGGCCAAACGCCTTGCATGAAAAGGCTGCATGCCAGTCGCAGGGTCAACCGGGATTTTTATGATTTTCTCCGGAGATCTGGCGGCCACTTCCTCAATCTCCATACCGCCCTCGGTAGAAACGATAAATGTAATCTTACCGCCATCCCTGTCTACCAAAGCACTCAAATACAATTCTTTTTTTATATCGCAGCCATCTTCAATATAGAGACGATTAACTTCCTTACCTTCCGGGCCGGTCTGATGAGTAACTAATATCATCCCGAGCATACGTTCGGCTTCATTACGCACTTCCTCGAGCGAGCGCACGACTTTAACGCCCCCTCCCTTACCACGACCGCCAGCATGAATCTGGGCTTTGATAACCCATACAGGGCCGCCCAAAACTTCTGCAGCCCTTACCGCCTCATCAACTGTCATGGCGGGAATTCCTTCCGGTACGACAACACCGAATTTCCGCAACAGTTCTTTGGCCTGGTACTCGTGAATATTCATGCTTTCTCCTGAGCTCTGGTTCTACAATAAATGTACACAGCAAATATGAACATACAAGGAGTAATTACAAAGATTTAGCGCGCTATTTTGACCTTGTTAATATAAATAAACTAGAATGGTAACGTATCTATATATGGAAAGTGCTTTTGCTTGGCCGGACAAACGGCGGAAAAGAAACAAGAATGTCCAAATACGATAAAAAGGAATATCAAAAATTTTTCACTGATGAAAGTGGTGTGCATAGTGCCGCGCATTTAGCTGAAATCGAAGCCAGAAAAAATCTGGGCGACGATGCCAGCGATGGCGCAGATTCGTATGCAGATACAAAAGAAGCAAAAAAAGACGGCGTCTACGAGAAAGAAACCCAGGAACAAAAGAAACGGAGGCAATACACCACCATAGCCATTATGGCCTCCATCAGTAATTACGATCATTTCAGCTATATCAATATGACGGATGAATTCGTAAATAAAGCAAGAGATAAATATGAATCGGATTTTTGGTGGCGGTTAAAGAATGGCGTTACAGAAGAAGACATCGAACAGCTGGAAGAAAAACAGCAAGAACTCGAAGAAGGAAAGATTTCCAAAGAAGAATTTGAGGAGAGCATCGGTAACCCTGAACTGAAACGTATGTATACCGAGGAGGAACTGGCCAGACAAAAAGAGATGCGCAATAATCTGTCATCCAGAGGTGTCTCTGAAGAAGAGCTGAATAAGTTTGAAGCAAACCGCAAACTGTACCACTTGGGAAGAATTGAAAAAGAAGAGTTCATAGAACAAGTCCCTGAGAGCATCAGGGGAATTTTCATGGAATATAAGGAAATGAGAGATGCCAAGTTCCAGGAAGCTGGCTTGAATGAGGATCAAATCAAATCCATCCATGAACGTCAGATGCAGGTTATTAACCGCGAGACCACCTATCAGGAATTTATGGATGATATTCCTCCGGAAGCACAAGGTGTCATACTGGACCTTAAAGACAGCTTCTGGCAGCAATCATCAGCAGGCAGAACCTCAGCTGCCGCGCAGATGGATAATGAAAATGGCCAGATAACCAATGCTTTTAATGGAGCAAGTGCCAATAATCCGCAAGCAGCTCCCCAGCCTGGCCTCAACCCCGGAGTGGAGCCCACATCGCAACCGGCTCTCCCGACGAACGTCATTTAGGAATAATCCATTGTTTCACAATAGCTTAGCTCAACATTTTTGCCGCCGACCGCTATGATCTGGTAAAATAGGTAAACAATAATTTCTGGCACAAGAAGAGGTAATTAGAGGATAATTGGATGGTTGATGATGTAGCAATAGACCAGCCAGAAATTGCCCCCCCGCCAACAAGGCAGGGGACCACCAAGCCTCAAGCATCGTCCGCCGGACAAGGCATGATGGGTATGATGGGTATTTTCAAGGTTCTCGCCCTTCTCTTTGCAGCCTTTGCAAAACCGGATGCACTTAAAGAACTCGGCCTCGAAGATTCATTATCCAACTTACTGGGTTTTGATAACCCTGAAGAAATGAACGAATGGCGGGAATCTGCGGATGGCAATTTTGCCAAAGCAGCTGCCGGTGCTAATTGGAATGAAATCGATTCACAAAAGGTTGAACAGGAATATCATAAATATTCGAATCTGGTTGATAGCGGCAATCCACTTCTGGAAGTTATCGGCGAGCATGAATCCGCAGGAGATTATAATGTTGCCTATGGCGGCAAACGTCCTGAAATCGATGGCAAACCTTTGAGCGAATGCACCATACGGGATGTCAGAGATTGGCAAAGAGATTATGTAAGAAGCGGTTCACCGTCATCTGCCGTCGGCAAGTACCAGATAATACAGAGAACCATGGATGGATTAGTCGAAGAGCTTGCAGCAGAAGATGGTGTAAGCACCGACGAATTTATGGAGAACAATACTTTCGACGCCCGGATGCAGGACCGCATGGCCGTGAAACTGCTTGAAAGGCGTGGGCTGGATAAGTTTTTAAATGGGGGACTTTCTGAAGAGAAGTTTATGAACAATCTCTCCAAGGAATGGGCCTCATTTCCCAAAGATGCAAGCGGCCTCAGTTATTACGCCGGTGATGGAATAAACGGCACAATAGCCGGAGCACAACCAGAATCCGTAATAGCAGCAATGAGAGCACACAAGGAACATGTCGACAAGGATTTTTCTAAAAAGGGCTCTTTAACCGAAGAGCATAAAATTGCCACTACTGCCCAATCACCTCTTGAGAAAGCAGCTCAGCCTGAACCAAAAACTGGATTATCTCAGGAATTTCAAACAGCTGCGCTTGGAGAAGCTTCCGGCACCCAGCCCGAAAACATTATTGCACCGCAACAGCCAGCACCTCAGGCGCCTGCTGCTTTCGCATAAATCTCTTTCCAAAGTTGAGGGAATTATCTACAGTGCCGCGCATTGTAAAATGCGAACCATCAACTTAAGGCTTTGGAATGTTATTCCGCAGCATTGTTTTACTTATTACAGGTATTTGCCTGATCCTCTTGTCAGGCTCATCTATTGCAGGGTCTCCACAATTGACCTATTCACCTAAATGCTTCCAAAGCTATGAGGAAATAACGTCTTCTTACACCATCAAAGATGAAGAAGCTTTCAGGACTGCGGCTGCATTTTCGAGCTGGGCAGGCGATGAAACTAAAGGCGAAAATATTCTGGCGATATACAAAGCCAGCAGAAAAACCGGCGTGGATATGGATTTGTTATTGCTCAAAGCGATCATTGAAAGTGACCTGGGCAAAAACATAGTGTCACAAAGCAGCTCTGCTCGCGGAATATTCCAGTTCGTCGAACAGACATGGCTGGCTTTAATGCATCGATATGGAGAGGAAGCCGGGTTTCCGCAGTATGCCGAGCAAATCCATATAGACAAGAAAACAGGTCTTTTCAAAATAAAGGGCAATAATAAAAAGCTGAAAGAGGAAATTCTTTCGCTTCGTAATAATCCTCTTGCTTCTTCTTACCTGACTGCGCGCCAGATCGAGGAAGAAACTTCTATAATCCGCTCATTCAAAAAAAGCGGCAAAGTAACTGAAACTGATCATTATTTAGCCCATCTGCTGGGACTGAGACTGGCCAGTAAGTTTTATGAGTTTTTGAACAACCAGCCAGAAACAGCCCTGGCCACAACAGGTGATACCTCATTGAGCGAAGCTGCGCGGTTAAACCGCTGGTTCTTTTACGATGGAAAACGCGCTTTAACCGCAGCCGAAGTTTATTCTAAAGCAGATAAACGTATTAAAAGAGAACTTAAAAACATCGCCTTTATCAGACAGCGCAAGCACGAGCAATTTTGCATCGGCCCGCGACTTCTATCCCTGGCCAGCGTTAGATGAGATAAACCGTTAGAGCTTGATGGCAGCCACCAGCTCCTTGACATTTGTAACTGACTTATCGAACATCGCCTTCTCTTCAATATTCAGCTCAATTTCTATTATTTTTTCAACGCCGTTTTCGCCGATAATTGCCGGAACCCCGACATAAAGCCCATCTATTCCGTATTCGCCCTCGAGCCTGGCGGCACACGGTAAAATGCGGCGCTTATTTTTGAGATAGCTTTCCGCCATAGTTACTGCGCTAAAGGCGGGGGCCACATAAGCCGAACCGTTTTGGAACAGATTTACAATCTCGGCACCAGCATCACGGGTCCTTTGCACAATTGCGTCCAGCCTTTCTTGCGAAAGCCAGCCCATTTTAACGACATCAAGTAAAGCTATTCCAGCCACCGAGGAATAACGAACCAGAGGAACCATTGTATCGCCGTGCCCGCCCAGAACGAAGGTAGAGATATCTTCTACTGAAACGTCAAGTTCTTCTGCCAGGAAATAGTTAAATCTTGCGCTATCAAGAACGCCAGCCATTCCTACTACCTTGCTGGAAGGGAAACCGGTAACCCGGTTCATAACCTCAACCATTGCATCCAAAGGGTTAGTAAGAACGATCACAAATGAATCAGGCGCATATTTTCTACTATTTTCTGCTACTGACTTGATGATTTCTGTGTTCACATCAAGCAGATCTTCCCGGCTCATGCCCGGTTTACGCGGTAATCCGGCAGTAACGATTATTACGTCCGCACCTTGAATATCTTCATAGGAAGCTCCACCAGTAAAATCCACATCGAAGCCTTCAATTGCAGATGCATGAGAAAGATCCAGTGCCTTGCCTTTGGGAATTCCATCATTCACATCTACCAGAGCGATGTCTCCAAGTTCCCTCATGCCAGATAAAAGCGCCAGCATGCCGCCTATCTGACCTGCGCCAACTAATCCTATTTTTGCCCTGCTCATTACAATACTTCTCACTTGAAAAAAAATATAAACTCTGAAAAAACCTGGTTCACTCAAAGCTAGCCTTCATGTAGTCCAAGGAAATCCAGCTGCCAGGTTAAGTCAGTCTCCGCAAGCGGATAATCTGTTCCTCCTTTAGGATAGACCAACTCCTTTGGAGGTATGTGCGCAATCTCTTTTTGAGCTCTGAGCGCCATGCGCATTGACAGCCCGGCCTTCCAGCATACAGCCACCAACGGCCTTGGAGCTTTCATATCGATTATTTTATTCATATCACCTAACGAAATCCGGGCAAGGCAGGCAATAGCCGCCATAACAAAATCCCGATCCCGCATTCCCAAAGCATCCGAGATCATTTCCTCATCCAGTCGGCCCTCCTGGCAAAGGCGCCGGGCTCTTTTAACCGGATCATCGCTATCATCCGCTGATTTCCCGGCAGCATACTCCAGTCGGCGATGGAATGCCGCGCTAATTTCTTCAACGACTTCCTCATCAAAGTCCCCTCGGCGAGCAAGCAACCCCCTGACTTCTTCCTCAGCGAAATCAGCCAGCTCCAACGCCAGCTCAACAGGTAAGTTTTTGTGTGTTGCTACCGGTGCCTGCCATTCGGGCATGGTTTTGGCCATACTGACAATCTCTTCCAGAAGCCCTGCAGAAATGTTGGCACTTTCATTTTCCAGCAAAATTTTTCCAGCCGGGGCATCTCCGGTATCGATAACTGCCTGAGACACAGATTCACTTACATTATCCCTTGCAGCCACAGCCTGAACAGCCCAGCTCTCAGGATGCCCTTTCAGAACATCAAGCAGATCTTCATCTGCAAGCGCTGCACAGAAACGCAATATCGGCTCCGAGACTTCCCTTTCAATATCCCGGGCCAGTTTGCCTGCGACATCAGGAGGAGTATCCGCATGATCTTTCAGCGCAGAAGATAAAGCGCGGCGTATCTTTAAAACCTCATCAAGCGCAAGAGTTGCAAGCGACTGGACGGCAAAGGCATAAAGTTGACTCTGGCGATCAGCCGACAATTCAGGCAGAAGCTGAATAAGTCGTCTGGCCAGAGCCAGTCTGACATCCACATCTTTGTCCGCAGCCAGTACCGTACTGACATGTACCGGCATGGCGGGATTTTCCGCAACCGCTTTTCTGACTTTCGGATCAGGATCTTTTTCGGCGAGATAATAAAGTATCTCTTTATGAGTTTTGGTATTACCGGCCAGAGACAATCGCTTTTTGGTATCGCCGGAAAGAGCGATGTTTTTTTCTTTCTCGTAATGACCCGGACCGGTCTTTTTATCACTCAGTAGAGACAGTAGTTTTCGCATTATCTGTTTCACTGTTATTTTGTAGCCTTGATACTACAAGGATAGAAATTTCGTATAATCCCATCACTGGCAATGCCAGCAGGATCTGGCTCACCACGTCCGGAGGAGTAAGAAACGCGGCAACCACAAATGCAAGCAATAGAGCATACTTACGCTTCTTTTTTAAGGCATCGGCTGAAATAAAACCCGCCCTCCCCAAAAGTCCAAGCACTACCGGAAGCTGGAAGCACAGACCAAAAGCAAAGATCAGGGTCATCACCAGGTTAAGATATTCGCTTACCCTTGCTTCCAGTTGTACAGGCAGAACTGTTTGAGCAGCCGTACTTTCAAAGCTCAAAAAGAAGGGCCAGGCTGATGGCATTACAAGGTAATAAACTGCCGCTCCGCCACAAAAGAACAAAATCGGTGTCGCCACAAGAAAAGGCAAAATTGCTAGTCGTTCATTCTTGTAAAGACCGGGCGATATAAACATCCAGATTTGCGAGAGAAGCAACGGCATTGTCAGGAATGTCCCGGCGAAAAAAGCCACTTTCAGGTAAGTGAAAAAAGCTTCTGTCAAACCGGTGTAAATAAGCCTTCCGGTAGAAGCTTCATTCATAGCCTCGGCCAGTGGAGACACCAGAAAACCATATATCTCGCTCACGAAAAGAAAACAGATAGCTGTACCGGCACCCATCGCCATAAATGACCAAAGCAGCCGTCTGCGTAATTCAGTTAGATGTGAGACGAGGGTACGAGGCTGATCGATATCTTCAGACATCTTCATCCTCAGGCTTTGTTTTTGATTGTTCAGTGTTTTCTTGTGAGCTGTTGTCTACTGTCGGCTCATCAACAGTAATCATCGATGGTCTTAAATCGTCATAGCCATTCTCTCTCATGAACTGGTCAAACTGCCTGCTCATGGAAAAACGCAAATACTGCAAGCGCCGCATAATCTTGCCGAGCTCATATAGTATTTTGGGTATGTCATTGGGCCCGGCGGCAAAAATCGCCACGACTGCCACCAGAAGCAATTCAGGCCAGCCGAAATCAAGCATTACGCAGCTTATCCTTCCTCGCTTTTGGAAGCCTCAATTTCTTTGGGCTTCGAGTTCTCTTCTTCGTTCAGGCCCTTTTTAAAGCTTTTAATACCTTTGCCCAGATCTTCCATCATCCGGGGCACCCTTCCTGCTCCGAACAAAAGCACCACCAGCAACACAATAATCATCACCTGAAATATACCAATGCTCATCTCTCGAGCCCCTTTCTAAAGTTTATTCAGCAATATCTTCTTCTGCTTCTTCTTCCTTACCAGCAAACATGTCTCCTGTCTCTGGTAATGTCTCTATAGCAGGACGCCGGTCAAGAAGACCAGAAGCTTTTAGTTCATCCAGACCCGGCAGGTCTGTCATGGATTCCAGCCCAAACCGGTCCAGGAATTCCGTGGTGGTCACCCAGGTTAGTGGGCGCCCCGGGGTTTCGCGTCTTCTACCCGGCTTAACCCATCCGGCCTCCATTAATACCTCCAGTGTTCCTTTCGATGTAGCAACACCGCGTATATTTTCAATTTCGGCCCGGGTTACAGGCTGATGATACGCGATGATGGCAAGTGTCTCAAGCGCCGCTCGTGACATCCTGCGGTGCACTTCCTTCTTCAGGTTCAAAGCATCACCAAGATCAGGAGCGGTTCTGAAGGCCCAGCTACCACCAATTTCCACCAGATTTACCCCCCGGCCCCTATAATCTTCCTGAAGGGCGGTGAGCAATCCTCCAAGATCCGCATTTTCTCCAACTCTTTCTCGCATCGATTTCGGTGTCAGCGGCTCGGCAGATGCAAACAGCAATGCTTCCAGAATTCTTTTTTGCTCTTTATTCATCCCCGCTCTCCAGTTTTGCCCGCATATATACCGGTGTGAACGGACCGTCCTGCCGGATCTCCAGCTTGCCTTGTTTTACCAGTTCCAGCCCGGCCGTAAAAGTAGAAGCCAAAGCACTTCTTGAAAGTAATCGATCAGCGATATCTTCAGGTATGATACTTTGCAAGGTCGTCCAGACGCTCATTGGCCCTTTACGCGGCAATGCTCCCAACATACGGGACAGACGATCCATAGCCTCTTCCATCGACATCAGAGAAAATCTGGGTAGATCATATTTTCCGCCTTCCTTACGACGCCTTATGTCGCCATAAGCCTGCAAAAGATCGTAGAGCCCCACTTCAAAAATCGTATCTGTTTTAATCTGTAGATTTTCCGGCATGCCTCGTGCGAAAAATTTCTCTCCCAATTGCGGGCGTTTCATTAGCTTTCCGGCCATCTTTTGCATTGCTTCAAGACGAAGCAACTGAAATTGCAGAGCCTCGGCCATTTCCTGCGCCGAAGGTTCGTCTTCTCCTTCAGGAGCAGGTATAAGCAAACGTGATTTCAGATAAGCCAGCCATGCCGCCATCACAAGATAATCCGCAGCCAGCTCGAGGCGCAATTCACGAGCACGCTCAACAAACTCCAGATACTGCCGGGAAAGCTGGAGAATAGAGATTTTGGTAAGATCCACCTTCTGATCGCGGGCCAGTTGAAGCAGCAGATCGATAGGGCCTTCATAACCATCGAGATTGAGCAGCAAGGTGTCCGTCCGGTTTGTAACGGACGCTTTTTTATCGCGAGGAGGATCTTCCTGGAATTCTTCTTTGCTATTCAACTATACACCTTGGTGTTTAATGACTGAATCATTAAGACGCTGCACTGCTTCTATATTTAATTTTGGCAGATGCTCCGCAAGCTTTTCCATTTCTTCAAAACTGCCGCTGCAATGTAATACTGCATCGTTTCCTGCTTCCAGAGCCCTGTTGGCGCGTTGTTCCACATCGCCAAAACTGTCCAGCGCTTTCATCGCAAGATCATCCGTGATCAGAAAACTCTCAAAGCCGATTTCACCGCGTATCACCTCGCCAATTATACCAGAAGATATACTCGCCGGCAGGTCCGGATCGAAAGCCTCATATACCACGTGAGAAGTCATTCCCCAAACATGATGGCTGAAATTTGTTGAGGCCATGCTCTTAAACGGCGCGAAATCGGCCTGTAATTCCTGTTTGGTTGCACTAACTATCGGAAGAGACAAGTGACTATCGGATGCTGCCCGGCCATGACCCGGCATGTGCTTTATTACCGGCGTTACGCCCGCATCGATAAATCCCCTGCAAACGTTAGAGCCCAATAGCTGAACAGTTTCAGAATCTTCAGAAAAAGCCCGGTCACCAATAACATCATGTGTCTGCTCCAGCAACAAATCCAGAACCGGAGCACAATTGACATTAATGCCCTGATCAGTGAGCTCTCCGGCCATTGCCAAAGCATTACTGTAAACATTATTAACCGCGTTCTGACGATCCGTTTCAAACTCTTTTCCAAATTGCCGGGCGGAAGGGTACTTGCGCCAGCAAGGAGGCTTCAGACGCTGTACCCGGCCTCCTTCCTGATCGATCAGGACAGGACATATGCGCCCGACAGCATCACAAAGCTGCCCTGTTAATTGTTTAAGCTGTTCAGGATCATTACAGTTTCTGGCAAACAGAATGAAGCCAAGCGGATTTGCTTGACGGAACAAGTCCTGCTCTTTCGCGCTTAGCTCGTAGGATCCGACAGAAAATACTGCGGCCAGTGGCGGCGTTTCAGGATCAACGGCCGACCACAAGACAGCCTCCGGGATTCCGGCTTTTTATGGATTCGCAAATCCCATCCGCTCTATCCCGTTTAAAAGGACCTGCCTGTACACGATAGAATTTACCACGCTCGCCCAGGTCAGCTTCCTGAACGCGGTAATTAGCGTTGTTCAATTCATTATGTTTTTTCTGCAGTCCCGGCCATGATTTAACGGCGGCTTCCCTTGTCTGCAAGCTCACTAGCTGAACAAAAAAGTTTCCTGAAGAGATAGCACTTCCGGCTGCGGGCTCAATACTGGCAACTTTTTCAGCTTCTTCCTGTTGTTTCAGGACTGATTTGACCAACTCTCTGGTTTCATTTGAAACTTTTGCCACTCTCTCAGGCTTGACAGGAGCTGAGGCAACGGATGGCTCCTTCTCCGTGCTCTCTTCCGGATCTTCATCAAACAGGTTGATCGTTTTGGTTGCTTCATCGCTCTTTGTGTTCAAACCGGCAAAGCGGCTACCAGCTTCAATTGTTTCTTTCTCGTCGAGCAAATTCTCAACATGCTCTTCTTCTGCTTCTTCTTCAATAGCTTTCAATGTCTGGAAAATGGTGCTGTCGCGGTAAGGAACATCCATACCCCCGCGATCTTCAGGCTTCACTCGAAAAGGCTCGGCATCAGCGCGAATGACAGGGACCGTCTGACTGGTATCGACACCCGATTCGCGGGGCTGGCTGTACCACAGGACTCCTACCAGCATGGCGATCATAAACAGCACAACGACAAAAGTAAGCAGCGAACCTCGCCCGTGCATTCGCTTGGTTCTGCCCAATATGCGTCTTATTGCCGATACGGCGCCTGTATTCGGGTCGTCGAAATCATGATTACGCCTTGTGCTCATCGCTCTACCTTTACTCAGCTGAATTTTTGCCAGAGTTTGATTTAACAGATAACCGGGTGAAAAGGTCAAGACTTCTTAAGACGTTTTCAACGCCAATCCAGATCTAAATTAAACAGGCGATCATGTTCGCGGACAGCAAAACGGTCAGTCATACCAGCAATATAATCGCATATTACTCTTGCTCTGGCCTTGTCATCGCCTAATCCGCCGGCATCCCTGACATCCTCCAGCCAGTGGCCGGGCAGCACCTGGGCGTTGCTAAAGAAGACGCTGAACAGATCACCGACCAGTCGCTCTACCCTAAACCACATGCGG
>CAZJRT010000031.1:0-12291 GCA_964548445.1 uncultured Pseudobdellovibrionaceae bacterium | reverse complement strand
ACAACGAATTGCAAAAGACCCAAGGGCGCACAGCGCCAAGATTATCCGCATGCCTTTGCCGCAGCGGTATTATCCTGCTCCCCCCCCTCTCCTTGTTTTTCCATGCACTAAACGGTCCAGACCCGGGCGCGGCGAATGTTTGTTCTGATCAGGCATTTTTCCTTCAGTCAGGCTATACCGGCCTGCAGACAATCCTGTAATCTGATCATGCCTGCCATTTTACCGTTATCCGTTACAATGAGACTGGTTATATATTGCCCGGGCGTTTTGGTCATTATATTAAGAGCTTCCACCGCCAAAGCATCGGCCTCTATCGTCTTGGGACTTGTGCTCATAATCGACGTTACAGGCTTTTGCAGCAAGTCCGGCGCCATATGCCGTTTAAGGTCGCCATCAGTGACGATGCCCAGCATTTCATTATTTTCATCAACGATAATCACACTGCCCAAATTCTTTTCAGTCAGCATTATAACAGCCTGATCCATCTTCGCATTCTCAGGCACAATCGGTAAATTTTCGTAGCCGTGCATAATTTCACGCACTTTCATGAGCTTCTGACCAAGCTTGCCACCCGGATGAAATGCGCCAAACTGTTCTTTTGTAAGACCCATTCTTTCCAGCAGGGCAACTGCCATTGCATCTCCCAGTGCCATCATCATGGTTGTCGATGTCGTTGGCGCCATACCATTTGGGCATGCTTCCGGTATTTTGGGAAGCTGCAACACAATATCCGAGTGCCTGGCAAGCGTGCTTTCGGGATTGCTGGTAACAGCAATAAGCGTGATGTTATGACGCCGGGAATAATGTATCAAATCGGAAAGCTCTGAATTTTCCCCTGAATTGGAGAGCATAAGAACTATGTCTGCCTGCGTTACCATCCCGAGATCGCCGTGACTGGCTTCTCCGGCATGGACAAAAAAAGAAGGCGTTCCTGTCGAAGACAGGGTTGCCGCCAGTTTTCTGCCTACATGGCCGCTTTTACCAATACCGGCGACAATCAGCCGTCCCGGACGACCTGGTTGATTTTTCATGTCATGAATAACTTCAACCGCTTTTGTGAAGCTTCCGTCAAGACTATTCATTAATGCTTGTAGACCTGCAATCTCGTCTTTTAATACCCTGATACCGATATCAAGAGACGAGTTTTCTTTTTTCTTGTTTTCTTCTTCTTTGAAATTCTGCTGCGTTGCTGCCATAGCTGCACCTTTTGATGCTAATGTGCGAAAATATCCTCATCCTGCCAGCCTTCAAGATCCAGAGAAGCACGTACAGGAATAAAATCGAAACATGACGATGCCAGCTGCGTGCGCCCTTCGCGAAATAGCATGGCATCCAGTTTCTCTTTTAGATCATGAAGATATAGCACATCAGCAGCAGCATAGGAAAGCTGATCATCTGTCAGGACTTCCGCCCCCCAGTCAGATGATTGTTGTTGCTTGCTTATCTCTACGCCTAAAAGCTGTCGGCATATTTCCCTTAAAGAATGTTTGTCGGTATAGGTACGGCAAAGCTTCGAGGCTGTGCGCGTGCAATATACCGGGCGGCAATCAACTCCCAGATACGCTTTCATGATTGCGACATCGAAACGGGCAAAATGAAAAATCTTGAGGACACCCGGATCAGCAAGTAAAGCCTTTAGATTGGGTGCGTCATAATTGTCTTTTTCAAACTGGACAAGATGGGCATTGCCATCACCGGAAGAAAGCTGCACAAGGCATAACCGGTCACGGGTATGGTTCAGACCCATGGCCTCGGTATCCACGGCAATAGAGTCTCCGAAATCAAGGCCTGAGGGTAAATCACCCCGGTATAATTCAACGGTCATTTGTAAACTTGTTCGTTCTAACCTTAAATGGTGCCCAGAAGAGGACTCGAACCTCCACGACCATACGGCCACTAGCACCTGAAGCTAGCGCGTCTACCAATTCCGCCACCTGGGCAGGCTAAGGCGATTAGTTCGTAAACAGCGTATTATCTAGCCTAGCTTGGTAGATGATGTCAAAAGATTATTAAACTATAATCATCAATAAATAAAAATTACCCGGCATCCGGCCCAAAGGTTGTTTTTACATCTAATTTCAGGGATTTTTAAAAAACATGGTGTGGAATATAGTGATGTTATGGGGTAAGCTTTTTTCTGGTTTACCGGTTTAGAAAATATTTCGGGGATATTTCATGAAAGTTCTTGTTGTCGATCGTGATCGACTGGCCTCGCAGATTCTCCACTCCCGGCTTTCGGGTCAGGGACATCAGGTTGTTGAAGAAACCGTAAAAAACGACGCGATCGACCGCCTGACAAGAGAGAGCTTTGACGCGGTAATCATCGACCCTGCACCACTTACAAACCCAAGACCCGTAATTTTGGGAATCAGACGTTCGATCAATAACTACCCTTACATAATTCTTTCGACACACGAATCTTCACAGGAAGAAGCTATCTGTTCCGGGGCTAACGACATTTTGAAGAAACCACTGGATTCGGAAAGTCTGGACAAAAAAATCAGCAATGCCCAGCGGCTTGTTGAACTGGTCAATAGAATGGGTGACGAATCTGAGGATTTTCCAAGTGCAGGCGGTGTAATCGCAAAATCTGCCTTTAACCAACTATTTTTGTCGGCCATAGATCGTGCGGATCGTTATGGGGAAAGAACTTTCATCGTCTTTATTTCTATCTGTAATTATCATGAAATACTTGATACTGACGGTCCTTATGCGGCTGATTTCACCGTTGCCAAGATGAGCCAGAACCTTGTTCGTCTTCGACGTCAAAGTGATATTATCGGACAAACGGGCAAGAATGAATATGCCTTGCTTTTGCAAAGGCCCCAATTTGAAACTGAACCGATGGAAGCTGCCAACCGTTTTGCTGAGTCACTATCAAAAGCAGATGACATTATATCTACAGGAACCATTCAGCCTCAGATCGCAATCGAACTGGTAAGCCTGCCTGTTGGTGATTTGCTGGTCAGACATCTAATCAGCGAAGAAACCAGAGCGGCGGGAGCCTGATTATTGGTCCCGAAATGATTTAAACGTTATTTTTTCTTACTTATTCCGTTAATGAAAACATACCCCGTTGTAACAAACGGCAATTACCCGTTATTATTAAAAGAGTTTTTATTCTGGGTTTTTCGTCGAATATCTTCACCCTGGTGACCTCCATGTCCCCGTCGGCCTTTCTGCAGTCTCTTAAACTGCTAACTTTTATCCCGGCATTTATTTTCGGCCTGCTTTTATCGAGTTGCGGCGATACCACCGCTTTTCTGTCTCCTGAAAAACAGACCGAAGCAACAGGAAATTTCTCGGCATCATACCACCTCGGCCCTGGAGATACTGTAAAACTCAGCATATATGAAGAACCTGATCTCAGTGGCGAATATCAGGTAAGCGGCTCCAATACGATTTCTGTTCCTCTTGCAGGGGAAGTGCAGGTCGGCGGCATGCCCCTGCGGGAAGCATCCTTGGCAATCGAGAGCGCACTTCAGGAAGGCTTTCTTCGCAATCCGCAAATCAGTCTGGAAATAGTAAAGTTTCGACCCTTTTACATTCTTGGGGAAGTCCGCACTCCCGGAAGCTATGATTATCAGGAGGGTATTAACGTGCTCAATGCTGTCGCCCTTGCCGGCGGCTTCACATACCGTGCTGGCAATAACAAGGTAAAAATCGTAAGACCCGGAGCCGGGAAGCCTGAATTACTGGTAACTGATGTATATACGCCAGTCTTCCCTGGTGATGTAATTTACATTCAAGAAAAAATATTTTAGAGGCTTAATGACCGAAACAGGCCATAACGAAATTAGAAGAAAGCCTCCCGTCCAACAGGATTCCGAGCTGGACATACGCCGCTTTATCTTTGTTTTATGGCGTCACAGTCCCGTTACGCTAGGCCTTTTTTTAATCTTCATGAGCCTTGCATTAATCTTTCTCTCAACAACAGAGAACAGATATACAGCAAGATCGCTATTAATACTCGAGCCTATAAATTACACCACACCGGAATTAAGTGAGCTGTTACAAAATCTTCCGATTGATTCCAGTATGGTGCTCAATGAGATTGAAGTCATCAAATCGAGAATGCTTATCCGGCGAGTGATAAGAAAGCTGGGCCTTTATGGAAACGCCGGAGCCGCAAACATAAGGACAAGCGAAGAAAACACTAAATATCAAGGTTTTCGCTCGCTCAAGATGCATGAATATGAAGAGCTGCCGGAAGATATCTTAAGCCCGGAAATGAATGCGGCAGTTGACAGCTTTTTAAAACATCTGAGTATTCGCCCCATCCCGGGAGCTTTCGTAATACAAATCAGCTTTACATCTGAAAATAAAAATCTTGCTTCTCAAGCGGTCAATATTTTGACAGACGCTTACATTGAATTGCGTATAGAAAAAAAATATATGACCGCCAGAAAGGCTGAAAGCTGGTTAATACAAAGACTGGCTGATCTTAATAATCAGGTCCGGGCTTCTGAACTTGCCGTCAAGGAGTACAAAGAGCACCACCAGCTAGATAAAACGGCCAGCGGCAAAACAACGACATCACAGTTAAAAGATCTGCAGCAAAAACTGGCAGACACTAAAATTGAGCTGGCAGAAATACAATCCAGACAAAAACTCGCCAGGGAAATGCTGGAGGAACCGGACAGCATTGAACGTTTTGCAGGGACATTTGAAACTCCTGTTATCAGAAATTTGCGGCTGACAGAGACTTCTGCCACAAGAAAACTGGCGGAGTTATCGAGCCGGTATGGTGAGAAACACCCACAAATTATCGATATCAAGTCCGAAATTGAAGATATTCATGACCAAATAGAAATTGAAATTACAAGAATTATAAACAGTCTTGAGAATGAGCATGCATTAATACAGGCTCATATTGCATCACTAGAAAATGAAATCAATGAACTCGAAGCCTTTAAGCAGGAAGAAGAGCTGATACTAATTGATTTGCGTGAACTTGAACGGGAAGCAATGGCCAACCACCTTGTTTACGAGAAATTCCTGGAAACCTACAAAACCTCCAGCAAAAAAGAGGAACTGCAAGACCCGGAAGCAAGAGTCCTTTCATATGCGCCAGTCCCCAAAGAGCCCGACTATCCGAACAAACCACTTTTTCTCGCTTTAACGGCACTTTTCTCACTGTTCTCAGGAGTAGCCCTGTCACTTGTCCTGGAAAAGCTGGATACTTCAATACGAAGCAGCGAACAGCTTGAGCATCTTACAGGGTATCCCTGTCTGGCTGCTGTACCAATTGCAAAAGGTAGAAATGAGAAAACCATTGCAAATCTGGTCATACAAAATCCCATATCAGCTCTTGCAGAATCGATAAAATCCCTGCGGGTAAATCTTTATTTGCGTACCAAGTCCAAAGCGAAAGTTCTGGCTGTCACGTCTTCATTTTCCGGTGAAGGAAAAACCACACTTTCTGCCTGGCTGGGCAAGACTGCAGCAAAATCCGGAGATAAGGTTCTCATCGTGGACTGCGATCTTAGGCGCCCGAAACTCCACAGGACTTTCGATGGTCATAGCGGGAAAACGCTGGAAGATTGTCTATCTGGAGACTCTTCTCTGGAAGATGCTGTCAATATAGATGAAAATAGCGGGGCTCATATACTGCTTGCTAGCAAGGCCCCACATGCCGCTCTCGATCTTCTGGGATCAGAGAAGATGAAAAACCTTATTAAAACAGCCCGCAACGAATACGATCTGGTAATTCTGGACTGTCCAGCCTCTCTGGCAGTGGCAGATACCAGGTTAATTGCATTGCTGGCTGATTATACCCTCTACACAACTTGCTGGCATAAAACGTCGAAAGATGCAGTTTTGACGGGACTAAAGCAATTTTTAGAGATTAATTACAACTCTATAGCAATGGTCCTCACAAATATAAATGTGAAAAAGTACACCAAATACGGATATGGAGATTTATACGGTTATTACTCTGGCTATAATGGGGCCGATTCGTAAAAAGAAACTGGCCCGTACCTATGAAATATAAATACGGCAAAGACATGACCGGCAGACCGGTTTTTGGCTTTATTTTTATTTTAGCTCATTTCTGTATTTTTGCAGGCGCTGCAATGATAGTGGCTGCGCCGGATCAGAGCGAGCCACGCCTCATAATGGCAAGTCCTGCATTTCTGACGAACAGCATCCGTTATGCTCCGCCTCATTATGGTGCTCGAGATTTAACCGAAGAACTTCAGGCAAAATTATTAAGGCAGGCCTCTCTTGAGCGATAAGTCTATCGCCATAACCGGTGGCGGTATCACTAAAGTACTGCCTTATTTCTTGCTACTTATTATCACACAGGCACAGTTTTATTTTTTTTCTGAAGACTTCAGGAAAACAGGCTTTATGTTGCTGGTCTGGGGCATGTTTACCCTTGTCCTGCTGGCAAAAGTGACGAATAAAAGCAAAAGTGAAAATCATGAACAAAGCCTTCCGGGCAGCCTGCTTGGTGGTTTGAATAATTCTCTGTTCAAGAGGCATCAGAAGGACATGTTCTTTTTGACGCGAAATGTAGCTTTCCTGTTCTTCATATTAGGAATGGCATACCTGGTGACACTGATAGCTCCTTGTGAGAACATCGGCTTCAGCCGCGCCTGTTTCAATGATTTGGCTCCAATCCTCGCACGTTGCATAATTACCGGACTTGCGTTCTGGACTGTTCAAGCTTACTCATTCCGTCCCGAAACGGCTTCTCTCCTGATTTCATATTCAGCAATTGCGGCAATAGTTCTATTTGCAGGACTTCTATATTCGAGTGAAGTTCAACTTACTCAGTCTTTTATTTTGTCTGATGTCTTTGCTCAAAATTCAGATATGGCACAGCAAATAACTTTAGCAGCTATAATTGGTTTATGTGTATGCATCTATTTATATGCGTTGAAAACGCGCAAGCGTCATCGTGAATTTGCTCTGGCTGCCATTGGGTTAAGCACGTTCCTGATCGTAATCGAAACTTTCTATTTATCCAGCCCGGCCTTGTCAGCCGTATATTTTAGCTGCTGGTCGGGTATGGGAGTCGGTTGGGCTCAATCATGGCCCAGATCCACCAAAGCAAAAAGAACCAGATCTACCAAAGGAAAATTCTTGACTATAGAACAAATATAGAACATACTTTCCTCTTCACACGGGATTATTGTATCCACCTGCCTTCGTCCGAGGCAGGTTTTTTATTACAGGAGAAAATTATGCCAACAATCTTACCTAAAGATGCTGAAAACCTGCCTTTACCTGCTTTGCGCTTAAAAGATGGTGGAGCCCACACTATAAATGTAAGCAGTTCTTCCGCCAGAAACAGCGTGGCGTTTTCCGCAGATACCCGCGTAATCAGCCTTTATGCCACCGGTCCTATACATGTAAAATTTGGTGGTTCTACCGTAACGGCAGCCGCATCGGATCACTATTTTCCGGCTGGAGTTTTTTATGATGTAGCAATTGGCGGGGGTAAAACCGGCCATTTAACACATGTTGCCGCCCTGAGAGCAGATACAGATTGTATTCTTTATATTTCAGAAAAAGAATAGACGGTTTTAAACTCGCATAGCGCTACAAACTTCTAAAAATCTGAATAACTTTTCCTGGAAAAGGCCGGTTTTGCTGGCCTTTGACGCCCAAGAAACTTGACATAAAAACCCTCACTCTCTATAACCTTGGTTGTTTTTAACCAAAAATTACAAGGCTATAAACATGACAAACAATAACGGATTAACCCCCGAACAACAAAGTGCGATAAGCGAGAGTGTTTCAAATGTCCTTAAGGACATGTTTAAATCAGCATGCGACAAACAAGAGCGCATGAAAAAACTTCAGAATGCAATTAACCAGACCTGTGCGGAGCTTCAGGGACGCTTGAAAAATGTCGGAATAGAGCTGGACTGCCGGACAGAGATGAGAAACCTCGAACACAAGTCAACTTCTGAGGATCCATATCCGGCTAAAGTTTCTGTATACTTCAAGAGAGGCGGGTCTTTCCTGTCACGGCTATTTGTTATGACACATGACTTGTCTGTAACTGAAAAAGACGGCTCTTATAAAGTAGAAAGCTGGAACGGCGACGTTGTCACAAAACGTTTTGCTATCGATGGAGAAATTGATATCAGGCAATACAATGAAGACAGCTATTCAACCGAGCAGGAAGTGTTGGATTTTATCTCTCGTTATATTTGTTCCGACGTACTGCAACTGAAGCCTGAACAGCTCCCCGCTCTTCAGGACAAACCTTCTGAACCACGCGGTCCGGAAGTATAAACATATTCATAAAATGAAAATGACAAGGCCGGATAATTACCGGCCTTTTTATTCTTGCACGATGATTCCGTATCTGGTTGCCAGCGCAGGCAGGCCACCATCAACCATCTCTCCCAGTGCATGAAACATCCATTTAGGCCCTTCCCGCATTACGGAACCCACTATCATTGCCGTTGCTTTTGGACTGTTTTCCACGTGAGCATCAATATCAAAACGGCATATTTCATGACCGGTTTCCTGATTTGTAACCCGCAGAAAAGTATTGCGAACCTGGGAGAATGTTTGATCCCTCTCATATCCCTGATAGATAGAAACCACGAATATAGCCTGCTCTATATCAAAGGGCAGGCCATTCAAATCCAGATATATGGTTTCATCATCGCCATCACCAGCGCCGGTACGATTGTCTCCGGTATGCCTGACGGCACCCTCACATCCTTTAAGATTGTTATAGAAGATAAAGTCCTCATCTTCTCGCGTCATTCCCTCACGGTCCAGCAAGAAACAGCTTGCATCCATATCGACCCGTTCACCTTCAAAGCTTCTGACTTCCCAGCCAAGACCAATTATCAACTGGCGCATAGTGGGATCAATCTGTGTCAGATTAACGCTATCGCCCTTTTTAATCTTGTTAGGTTCTTCCGGATCATATAGCGGGGGAAGGTCTTCTTCGTCGTGATCTTCATGAGTCATTTGAAATTTACCGAGGCAAAAGAGTTTTTTCTTTATGATTATAAACAAAAAAGGTGGGGTTTATCGACTTTTTTCACCATCACTCCAATGCAGCCCGAAACCGAAGGCCCGATCCATCTCGGAGTGTCCCGGATAGTATTCAGTATGATTTTTAATACGCAAACCGCCCCTGACATTTTCCAGTTCGGTCAATGCACATAGCGATAGTTCAGAGCGGTAAGTAGTTAATGTCACAACCAGCGGCGTTTCCCCCGGGATTCTTACATGTATTTTCGGCTTGATTGAAGCCCAGTGAGGAGCGCCCTCATAGATATACACGTAGATCAGAATTCTTTTGATCTGACCCCAATGCTTGCCGTTAATCAGCATATGTTCGTCGTCACCTTCCTCATCGCCTTCGCGCTCGTCGCCGGAAAGCATGATAAAAGGAGCATCATCCATTGCTCCGTAATAATCCCCGAATGGCTGTAATGCACCACGAGTGCCGTCCTGTAGCTCGTACAAGCAACCAAGATCGAGATCCACATCCTTCAGGCCCTTCATCTTCAAAAGCCCGAATAGTTTGCTTTCTTCAATCATCATCTGATCCCATTCAAGTCCGATACTGATGCCCGGGAAACCTCCTTCCGGTGCATTTATCGATACGATCTGGCCGCTCTCGTCAATCAAGTCAGCTTCTTCCCGGTAGCCGGATGCTCCTTTTGAATTTCCATGTCCTGAAAACCTTGCCCGGCTGCGAGTTGCGCTTGATAAAGAGTCTGTAGGATTTTGCTGACGCGCCATAACTTCTTTCCTTCAACGTATAAACTAACAACTAATTTAACTGTTCCTTGAGCAAAATGCCATGCGCTTGTCCAAAGCCCTTTTGCATTTGGCCTCCTCATGTTTTATGTTAGGCCCGAATTTCATATTTCCGGAGATCAGCTATGGTATCTTACCAGTATGTTTTTGTTATGAATGCCCTGACCAAAACCTATTCCGGAGGGAAAAAGGTTTTGGAGGATATTACTCTCAGTTTCTTTCCTGGCGCAAAAATTGGCGTACTTGGTCCCAACGGGGCAGGTAAATCAACTTTACTTCGAATCATGGCTGGACAGGACAAAGAATATACCGGCGAGGCATGGTCTGCCGAAGGTGCACGCGTTGGCTTCCTGGAGCAGGAGCCACAACTGGATGAAAATAAAACCGTTCAGGAAAATGTAACCATGGGCCTTGCAGACGTAAAAGGCATGGTAGAGCGCTATAACCTGATCAGTGAAGAAATGGCCGATCCTGATGCCGATATGGACTCGCTTATGGTCGAGCTTGGCGATCTGCAGGAAAAAATTGATGCCGCTGACGGCTGGGAACTGGAGCGTACTGTCGAAATCGCCATGGACGCCCTTCGATGCCCGCCAGGAGAAGCAGAAGTCAAAAATCTTTCAGGCGGCGAACGTCGCCGGGTAGCATTATGCCGATTGCTGCTGGAAAAGCCGGATCTGCTATTGCTTGATGAACCTACCAACCATCTGGACGCCGAGAGCGTTGGCTGGCTCCAGCGCTTCCTCGCTGATTACCACGGTACCGTAGTAATGGTCACACACGACCGTTACTTCCTTGATAACGTGACCGGCTGGATTCTTGAGCTTGATCGCGGACAGGGGATTCCATACGAGGGTAATTATTCCGCTTATCTTGACAGTAAACGCAAACGCCTTGAGCAGGAATCCAGACAGGAAGCCGCTCGCCAGAAAACACTGGAGCGCGAACTGGAGTGGATCAGACAAACACCGGAAGGTCGTCGCAAAAAATCCAAGGCGCGTATTTCTGCCTATGATGAGTTACTTGCTGAATCCCAAAAGCAAACTGCCCGCAATACTCAAATCGTTATACCCACACCTCCTCGACTGGGAGATACCGTTATCGAGGCCTCCCATATCCGGAAAGGTTATGATGATAGGCTTTTGATCGAAGATCTTACCTTCAAACTGCCACCGGGCGGAATTGTAGGAGTCATTGGACCTAACGGGGCCGGTAAAACCACCTTGTTCCGAATGATTACCGGACAGGAAAAGCCCGATGAAGGCACCTTCCAGACAGGGGAAACTGTTAAACTTGGATACGTGGACCAGAGCCGCGATTCACTGGATAACAGCAAAACCGTCTGGGAAGAAATATCAGATGGTCTCGATATTCTGCAACTTGGAAAGGTGGAGGTACAAAGCCGGGCTTACGTGGCCTCATTCGGATTCCGTGGCCCAGACCAGCAGCAGAAAGTCGGCCAGCTTTCAGGTGGTCAGCGTAACCGGGTGCATCTCGCAAAAATGCTGAAGAGCGGCGCGAACGTGCTGCTGCTTGACGAGCCCACCAACGATCTGGACACCGAAACCTTGTCAGCACTGGAAGAGGCACTGGAAGTATTTCCGGGTTGTGCCGTTGTGATCAGCCACGATCGGGCTTTTCTTGACCGGATGGCTACGCATATTCTGGCTTTTGAAGGCAACTCGCAGGTCGTATGGTTCCAGGGCAATTACGAAGACTACGAAAAAGACTTCAAGCGCCGCTGCGGTCATGATGCCGAACAGCCTCATAGAATTATATACAAGCCATTACGCCGGGCGGGCTAAGCAAAAATATCCTAAAACTAGATGGAATATTCGCACTCCAGTATAATCAGGGGTGCGCCGAACCGCCTTTATGCCTTTCAAAAACCGTAATATTTACTAACGAAATTGGCACACATTGCCACAAATATGGTATTTTTAATTAGTTTTAGTAAAAATTGGGATATTCTGGAATCGAATGGCGGATTCCATCAAAGGCGGTCTCTAAGTGGTTAATGTAAACGCAAAAAATGTTGCAAGCTATGTACTGTTGCCTGGAATAGTTCCCAGGCTCAGGGAATTCAGCTCCAGCGGCTTTGGCTTTTTGGCTTATCTAATTGCCAATCTTTATGTAATGGTCCGGATTTTACCGGCAACTCACCCTTATAATAATCCGGCGAATATGGGCAAATATGGCATCCGTCATGTTATTGCCGAAGCCGCAAATCATATCGTCCTTAGCCGGAAACATCTGGATCAGCTCATTATATTCATTATCTCTATAGCGGCTCTACTACTTATTGTTTTCCAGGTTTTATCACTTATTGCCATCATATTTATAAAGCCCGCCGTCGCCGGCGCCTTCGTAGGATTATTCGCAACCCCGCAGCCGGAGCGCGATATCGCGTTCAATATCCTGGATATGGTGTTCGGAGTTCCGAACGTTTTTTGTAACCCGGCCGGAGCCTGTACGGAAATCCAGGGCGAACTGCCGTGGCCGTTCCATTCGGCGCTTCATGCCATGTTCGAGTTTTACAACTTC
>CAZJRT010000030.1:1160-12373 GCA_964548445.1 uncultured Pseudobdellovibrionaceae bacterium | reverse complement strand
TACCAAGGTTTCGCCCGAGATCATAGCTGAAGTCAAAAACCTCAAGGTAAACGGTCGTGCCGGTATCGGTGACGATAACGTTGACAGAGAGGTGGCGACAGGCGCCGGGGTCATCGTGATGAACACGCCTTTCGGCAACTCAATCACCACCGCCGAACACGCGATAGCGATGATGTTTGCGCTGGCCAGAGAGATCCCGCAGGCCAACGAATCCACGCATCAGGGCAAATGGGAAAAATCCAAATTAATGGGTGTCGAGCTGTACGGCAAGACGCTTGGCGTTATCGGTTGCGGAAACATCGGCTCTATTGCTGCCAATCGCGGTCTGGGCCTGAAGATGGATGTTCTGGCTTATGATCCGTTTTTGACGGAAGAGCGTGCAGTTGAAATAGGCGTTACCAAGGTCGAGCTGGATGAGCTCTTTGCCAAGGCCGATTTCATTACCTTGCATGTGCCTAAAAACGATAAAACCAAGGGCCTTCTTAACAAGGACGCTTTCGCAAAGATGAAAGACGGCGTGCGCATTATTAATTGCGCCCGTGGCGGTATCATCGTCGAAGCAGATCTCAAGGAAGCTCTGGACAGCGGCAAGGTTGCCGGAGCTGCGCTTGATGTGTTCGAGACTGAGCCAGCCAAGGAAAATGTGCTGTTCGGTCATCCGAAAGTAATCTGTACGCCGCACCTCGGGGCTTCAACTACAGAAGCGCAGGTTAACGTGGCATTGCAGGTAGCAGAGCAAATGGCTGATTTTCTTGTGAACGGGGCGATCACCAATGCGCTTAACATGCCTTCGATTTCTGCTGAAGATGCGCCGCGCCTCAGGCCTTATATGCGGCTGGCAGAGCAGCTTGGAAGTTTTGCCGGTCAGATTACCGATAGCGCTATCAATGATATCGAGATTGAATATCAGGGTCCGGTGGCTGAACTTAATACCAGGCCATTGACCCAGATAATTCTGTCCAGCCTGCTGAAGCCTTTGCTGGATTCGGTGAACATGGTTAATGCTCCGCAGCTTGCCAAGGCTCGCGGCATTGATGTTTCTGAAACGCGCAGTGCTACCAGCAAGGATTACCAGACCGCTATTATCGTTCGCGTCAAAACAGAAAAACGTGAGCGCACTTTGACGGGAACGCTGTTCGCAGGTAAGGAGCCTCGTATCGTTGAAGTTGAGGGCGTGCCTATCGAAGCTGCTCTGGCTGAAAATATGCTGTTCATACGTAACGAAGACAAACCCGGTTTGATCGGGGCGCTCGGCACCATTTTTGGTAAAGCCGGGCAAAACATCGCCGACTTCCGTCTGGGCCGTAAGGCTCCGGGAGAAACGGCAATATGCCTTGTCGCATTGGATGCGCCGATGTCCGACGAGTTGTTCAGGGAAGTAGAAAAATTAAAACAGATCAGGCAGGTAAAACGCCTGACATTCAATATGGCTTAAGGCCTAAAATTCTACGTAAAAGACGTTCTGCGGGCTTATTTTCATTTTGTGGAAATAACGCTCGCAGGCGCTTTTAAGCTCTTTTTCAAAATTGTGGCCGCTGGCCTGGGCGCCCTCCCGGAGGCCAATCTCCAGAATGGTTTGCAAGGCATCGTGGTGTGCCTGGGCGATGTCCAGCGCGTCTTCGTCAAGCTCGTCGATGCTCTCCAGCAGCCAGAGCATGATGATCGCCAGTTTGCTGATATCCGGATAGCGGAACATGGCTGCGTTGGCTTTGAGCTGCATTGCCACTGCGGTCATGCGGTCTGTCAGATCTTCAGCCGGTTCTCTGGTGTTGCGTCCCTCGTCAATCAGCTGTTGAAATATGGTCAGATACTCTTCAGCCATCGGACCAAAGTCGAAGTCGTTCTCGTCCATGATCTTCTGACATTCTTCAATGATCTGTTTATTCAAAGGTCCTTTGCCGACTTTGGCCTGTAGCAGATAATTGGCTTTGTAGACGTTCACTTCCCGGTCTTTCATTTATAATGCTCCTAAAAATATATGTATTAGACTGCATCGGCCTTGCGTCGATACGGCCCGCCGTAATCAGCGCTTTTTCTGCGCCGACGATCCGGTCCGAAAAACTCTGGTCGGTTGTCAATAAAATCTCTTGGTTTTGTAATAATGTGGGCGATCCGTTTCGCCAGATCTTCGGCAGTAAAAGGTTTCGCCAGATATTCTGTAACACCTATATCTCTGGCCGTATAAACCCGCGTCATAGCATTATAACCTGTAAGCAAAATCACAGGCGTCATACGGTTTCGGGAGTATGGGTTGCTTCTGATCTCTTTAACCAGATCAATCCCGCTCATTGGTTCCATGTGCCAGTCAGTAATAACAATGTCCGGAATTTGCTGCTGAAAAAGGTCGAATCCTTTTTCGCCGTTATTGGCATTATATATATGCCCAACACCCAGCGTCTTGAGCACCGAGCAAATCAGCTTTCGCATTGGCGGTGTATCTTCTACAACCAGAACTGATAATTTTTCAAAATGAAATGCCATAGAAAATACTTATAAGATAAAAACTGATGCCGCAACATGATAGGTGGCAGGAACTCAAAAATAAAAAAACCCCGGTACAGTCTGTCCCCTGTAATTGCAACAAGGCAATTAATCAGAGTATGAACCATACCGGGGCCTTTGTTGGGAAGCTATTCCTGCTGGCATTAAAGGACTTTCTAAACCAGCGAATAAACGCAGGTAAGATGCCTTTAATACGGCAGGGTTTTGCTCGGGTCGGACCGCCTGAAGTATTCATACGGTGTTTAAGCCGTTTGACTTCCAGCGTCCGCGGATGAACCCCCATCCGCTATATTTATCGTAGCGACCAGCCACGCACCAGACAATGCGGTTAAACATTACTGGCAGTTCAGAGCGGTACCATAATGTTTGTCTCCTTAATGATCTAAAGTAATCCTGCAAACGTTTTTTCGTGCGCGACCACGGGCCTGGATTACTATTGGTCAGAGCCAAACTGGTATGCCCTTTAAGCACTGCGGAGAAATCGGATGGTCCCGTCACTGTATCCAAAGGATACCGGTCTGAGATCATCGGACGCCTTGGCCCGCAGAACCCGGAAGCTGACCTTGCTCCCTTTGTCTTCCGGTTCCCTGGTTGTCCCCTTTCGGAGAAGGCCGGTGTCCCTGAAGACATTTTCAGGATGTATCAGACCAAAATCTGAGTCGAGTCATTTTTTCATTTTTTTGAGAAAATTTTCAGGTTTTCAGGCCTTGTGGATATGTTTGTTTCACTTATTCTTGGCTTGCTGTTTGATGGAAAATTATCTGCCAACAACTTTATCCACAGCTTGTGCACTGCCAAAAAATAATACCCGAAAACGCTATAAAAACCAAGTCTCTTTTCATAAGGCGACAAGAATCAAGTAAAGCATGGAAAATCAGTGCCGAATCGATTCGTAAAAAGCCAGATAATAGCGCTAACGTGCAAGGCCTTGCCTAAAACGCGCCGGAAACTAATTCTTACTTACTCCGGCGAAATGGAATTTTTTGCGGCTTTAGCTGTTTAATTAACATAACTGCCATTGATGCTGCATACAGTTGCCAAATTATTTTTTTGGGGAATAAGGCTTGGTTTATATGTTACGTACGACAGGGGAAGAGTATGATCAAAACGAAATTTTGTCCAAAAGACCACGAGAAACTTTAACATAATAATTGACAAATTCTCAATTTTTAGTTAATAAAAACTTCTTTGTTAGGAACTTGTTAATATATTTTGCAATGCCGACACCCTGAATCGGCGGAGAAAGAGGAGCGAGACCATATGGAATCCGATACATTAGCCATAAGCAGCCCGGGACCTGGAACATCAAAAAGCTTGATTGTTCCTGAAGGTCAACAGGCCGTTCTGGACTTTGAAGTTTCTGATATCAGCGATATAGATCTTACTTCCGCAGGCAGTCTCGAGATCAAGCTTATCAATGGCGGCACGATAGTGATCGGTAATTTCAGGGCCCTTGCCGATGCCGACGTTAGAATGGAGCTTTCAGACGGCACTCCTCTCGAAACAGGCTCTCTATATGAAACCCTGACTTCTGCGGAAGGCTCTGCCCCGGTCAATGAGCCCGTGGATCTTATCGTGCCTCCGGAAAATACTACCAGTGAATTTACTGTAGAGGCGGGACAAAAATATGTAATGAATTTTGATATGCTTGCTCCTGAAGAAGTAAGCATCGATAACAGCGATCTGCTGATCCGTTTCAATAATGGCGGTTTGATAATTCTTAAAGACTTTGAAGAGGTGGAAAGCGGTGAACTTCCTCCCGAGCTGACTCTTGCTGACGGTTCTGTGATTTCAGGCGAGGATCTGATAACCACCATCCGTCTGGCCAAGGCAACACCTGATGACGAACTGTTTCAGGAAATCGGGGAGCCTAAAGTTCATCTGGCGAATACACCGGTTGATCTTACTGAGGAAACTCCACTGGAGCGAGCTGTTGAACAGCAAATTACGGAAGAGCTGAATGCCGGAGATTTCCAAAGTGCTGAGGAACTGAATGAGCTTGCACAGCAAATGGCACAGACAGAACCTGCTGGCGGAGAGCAGATGGCAGATCTTGCGCAACAACTGGCTCAGGTAGAGCCAGCTGCCGGTCCAACGGCAGCGACCCCGGCTGCCGGTCGCGGAGGTTTTGGTTTCCAGAGTGATGTGACGCCTGTGGCGATAGGCCCAATAGATGCTATAGGGCCTCTCGGTCCGACGGCGCTGCAATATGTGGCTCCTCAATTCGCAGATGAAGTTTTCCCTGATGAAGAAGTTGAGTCTCTGGCCGAAGATGGCGCCCCGGAAATTGTCAGCTCTCTGGCCATTTTGGACGAAAGCGGACTGGCAACGGGCACTCTGACAGAAACAGACACGATCAATTTTGACTATGGCGCTGATGGCCCCGGCTCGGTTGGCCCTAACGGCGCTTTTGACTCCTTCGGATCTCTGGCAGGTGGAACACTTACCCATCAGGGCGTACCTGTTACGGTTAATGCCACTCTGGATGGCTACGAGGGCTTTGCAGGAAATATAAAAGTCTTTGACATTGTTATTGATTCCCTGACCGGTGAATATACTTTCAGGCTTTTCGAGCAGCTTGATCATGCCGATGGCAGCGACCCGAACGATCTTATTAACCTGGAATTCGGTATCGTAATTTCTGATGCAGATGGAGACACTGCTGAAACAACAGTAGTTGTCGGCATTCAGGATGATGCCCCTGTAGTAACCGCTCCTGCTCCTGAAACTATTGATGAGGACGCTCTTTCCGGAGGGCCTGTCACTCTTACTGGAAAAGTGGCATCGGATATCGGCGAAGACGTTACAGGTAGCCTTGAAGCTGATGGTAATTATCAGGTAAGCGGCGACATACCGGCCACAGGTCTGACTTCCGGCGGTGAGGACGTAATAATCAGCCAGACAGCAACCGGCTATGAAGGCGTTACAACTACCGGCACAAAAGTGTTTGACCTTGTTTTCACTTCAGCCGATGGCGACTATGATTTTACATTATATGAGCAACTCGATCACGCTGCCGCTGGCAACCGTATTACTTTTAACTTTGGTGTAGTTGCGACTGATTACGATGCGGATACCGCCTCAACAGAAATCGTCATTCATGTAGAAGATGATGTGCCGGTTATTGGAGCACCTGAAATTGGTAAGGGTCTTGAGAATATAGACGAAACCAATCTTGAGCCGGTTACTGTATCAGGTACACTGGATTCTGATTTTGGCGCTGACGGCCCGGGTAATATCGAAGCGGATGGCAGCTTTTCGGCGAATGGCGAAATTCTAACGGGTACACTTCAGCATAATGGAGTTGATATCAATGTCGCCAGTATGCCGTTTGGTTATGTCGGTATGGCCGGCAACGTCAAGGTGTTCGAGCTGATAATCACCGATCCTTTGACGGGAGATTATGAGTTTACGCTGTTTGAAAATCTTGATCATTCAGATCCGAACGCAGCTAATGAAGTTATCGAACTCAATTTTGGTGTGGTAATTAGCGATGCTGATGGCGACCTTTCCAGCGGTAACATCCTTATGAATGTAGCTGATGATGTTCCTGTTATTGCTTCAGTGTCTTCCAATATTGATGAAGCCGATATTGGCGGCCCTGCGGAAGTGACCGGCACACTGGTTCATGACTATGGCGAAGACGGCCCCGGCGATATACAGCCTGCTGACAACTATACGTCCGATCAGCCTTTGACTTCAGGCGGCGAAGCGGTAACCGTAACCACTACGGCCACAGGCTATGTCGGTACGGCTGCTGGCGGCGACGCTGTCTTCGAGATCGTTTTTGAAAATGACGGAGATTATACCTTCACTCTGCTGAAGCCTCTCGATCATGCCGCAGGCACAGACGAGCTGACTATTAATTTTGACGTTGGCATTGTCGATTACGATGGCGACACCGATCTGGCCAGCGTCGCTATTAAAGTAAACGATGACGGTCCGCATATAGGCGAACCGGATATCGGTAGCGGTCTCGAAAAAGTTGACGAAACATCTTATGACACGCAGGCTGCGTTGCAGGCATCTGGAACTCTTGATGTAGATTTCGGCGAAGACGGACCGGGCGAAGTTTCCGTTAATGGAAACAGCTCCTCCAGCACGCCGCTATTCTCAAACGGAGCGGCAGTCATCATAAGCGAAACAGCTACCGGATATGTCGGGCAGACTGCTGCCGGAACCACTGTATTCGATCTTACTGTCGAAGATGACGGCGATTACACCTATACGCAGCACGAAACTCTCGACCACCCAGACACTACCGACCACGACGACACAATTTCATTAAGATTCGGCGTTGGCGTTACCGATAGCGATGGCGATACTGCCGATGGTTCTATCGTCATAAAAGTCGACGATGATGGCCCTGTAGCAAGGGATGATTACAACGAGTTCGATACCAATGCCGGCGGCACAGATGGTAACGTAGTAACTGGCCTTAATGCCGATAACGCTAATGCTGCTGATGACGCAAGTAACGACATGCCCAATAACGTTACCGAGATCAGCTTTGGCAATACCACGCTGGACGTTCCTGAAACAGGAACGGTTTCTATCGATGGCGATTATGGTACGCTTACGATTGCGGCAGACGGCAGCTATACTTATGTGCTGTTCCCGCAATATCAGGGCAATCTGTTAGCCGAGCATGAATTCGTAAATACCGAAGACTTTCCGAGCCTTGCTGAGCGCCGGGCAGTCGGTGGAGGCCAGATGGATTCCATGGGCGTTGCCGATGGAGATCTGGAAGTTACAAGCGCCGCAAAAGTGAATGTGACTTTTGTCAGCGAAGGAGCAGGTTATTCCAATACGCTTGGAGCCTATGCAGTCGGAGCCGACGGTTCTTTGCAATCGGTCAGTTTTCTTATTGAAAACGGGAATAATGTTTCCGCAGGCGACAACTTCAGCTTTGACATACCTGGCGGCGGCGTTGATCAAAGTTACGGTTTCTTCCTGATTGCCAATGGTTATTCGGTCAATGGCGGCTATAGCGGACTGGATCTCGCTAACGGTGAGCTGGAGTTCGTCTACAAACACGACACGGGCGAAGAACGCACTGCAAAAATTACCGATGACGGTGGCGATATCTCGCTGGTCTACACCAGCGCCGGAGGCGCGGAGACCGTATTGCAAGGTCCGGTCTTCCATACCACAGAACGTGGTGGAGATAATGACATCAATTTCGACGATTCAATGAGAGTAGTTTCCGGTTTGCCAGACACGAATGACGATACTGTTCTGCGCATTGGCTTTGAGGATCTGCCGGTCAATAATTCCGATATTGATTATAACGACCTCATTTTTGACGTTTCGGTAACGACCATTAGTGATGAAGTCAGCGACCAATTCGTCTACACTTACACAGACGATGACGGCGACAGTTCAACGGCGATCCTTGAGCTGAATGGCAAAGATTTGGTTGATGATATTCCGGTAGTTGGAAGTGATCAAAATACAATCGACGAAACCAATCTTGGTCCTATTACCATTACCGATGATATCAGCGTGGATTATGGCGCCGATGCTCCGGGTAATCTGAAACTCACTGCTTATGACGTTACCGGATCAGTCGCTGGCGGAGTTCTGAGCCATCAAGGTGAAGAAGTAGTTGTCACTGCTACAGCCGGTGATTATGTGGGCACGGCCCAGATCGGCGGTTCGGCAATCAAGGTCTTCGAAATGGCGCTGACCGATAATGATGGTGGCTATGAATTCAAGTTGTACGAACAGCTCGACCATGCTGACAGCAGCGATCCTAATGACGTGATTACCCTGTCGTTCGAGACTACGGCGACAGACGCCGATGGCGATACTTCGACGGGTACAATCGAAGTTAATATTGCTGATGATGCGGTTGTAGCGAATGACGACTACAATGAGTTCAATACCGCTGACGGCGGCGCTGATGGCAATGTTATCACCGGCCTTAACGCAGATAATACAGGCGCGGCCGATATGCTTAGCGAAGATGTTTCCAATACTGTCACTGAAGTTTCCTTTGGCGCAACTACTGTTGCAGTTCCAGCTACGGGAAGTGCCACCATTAATGGTGATCATGGCGTGCTGGAGATGTTCGCTGATGGTACCTACAACTACACGCTTACCGGCAATGCTTCGGCACAAAGCGCAAGCTTCTTCCCGGATTCAGGCGATGTGGCGGGCACCAGCAACTCGATCAGCAAGAACGGTATTACCATTACCGGTAATGGGATAGATCTTACCTGGGTAAGCCAGGAGGGTGCAGGCGTGGGTGTGGATTCCGCTGGTTACGATTCAGCCAAAGTCTGGCCTTCCGGAGAAAAACTTACGGTCGATTTCGATCCTGCAACCGCAGTTACCTTTACGATCGCTGATATCGGCAGCAACAATGTTGACGATGCTATCGATTTCCAAATCAAACTGGAAAGCGGCGCCGTCGTCGATTATTCCTTCGATATCGGTTCGACCAATCCTGTGAATGGCAGGATAGAGGTAAATCTCAATGCTGCTGATTTTGGCAATAACGATCCGATCACAGAAGTGGCTATCTCCGCAGTAAGCGATCCTGCTTCGTTCCTGCTCCATGGAGTAGAAGTGCAGTATCCTGCCGTAGATGCCCGTGATTCTTTCACTTACACACTGCAAGACCACGATGGCGACACCGATACGGCTGTGCTTGAGCTGAAAGCCAATGAGCCTCCGGTAGATGTGGACGTTTGTGTCAATAATGGCGCTGACAATGCCTGCGTTAAAGAAGATGGTTCGGTTGATGTTCCGCTTTATGCAGCATATACAGGCGGCGATGGCGATGAAGTCATGACCCTGACGCTTTCCGGTGTTGATACCAGCTGGGACGTGACTGCGCAGGGCTGGAGCTATATCGGCGGAGGTCAGTATGAACTGGTTCTGGCTGCTGGAGAAAAAATATTCAATCAGGATATTACTTTTGCTCCGCCGGCTGACAGTGACCTTGACCTGCAAGGACTTGATCTGACGGCTTCGGTTTACAATCCCGATGGCGCCCAGACAATAACGGCAACGGACGGCTTTGGCATTGTTGTTGATGCCGTCGTCGATCAGCCGGAACTGGAAGCCTCGGATGTCGCCACGCAATACTGGTACTACAAGAACAAGGCTTACAACGTATCGCTGGATGTGGATTCTTCGGTTACCGATACCGATGGCTCTGAGGTTATCACGAAAATGGTATTTGATCTGAACCAGCCGTTTAACGATGGTAAAGATCCATTCTTCACCCTCGACGATATGGATATCGGTCTTAACAAGGGAACCGAAGTGTCTCCGGGTATCTGGGAAATCGCTATTAATAATGGTGATGCCGCCAGTGTTCTGAACGACCTTGCTCTGGTAGTTCCTCCCGATCAGAACTACTCGGTGATCCACCAGAACGAGACAGGCGGTCACACTGCCAATATCATAGTGAGAAGCTATGTTGAGGAAGCCAATCTTGGCGGCAGTGAGTATGACTACACCGATAATGCGACTGTGGTCACAAAGTGCCTGAGCATAACCTTCAGAATTACACCACTGGTTCTGGACCTGGATGGGGATGGCATCAGTATTATTGATATCAGTGAAACCGTTCTGTTCGATATGAACAATAACGGCACGCTGGACCGTACATCGTGGGTCGAAGGCGACGATGGCCTGCTGGCTATGGACTTTGACGGTGATGGCATTATCACCAACCAGAGCGAGCTGTTCGGCGGCGGCGATACCGTGAATGACGGATTTGCAAAGCTGGCTCTTTACGATACAAATGCCGACGGTGTTATCGATGTTCAGGACGACGTATTTACCGATCTTCTGGTCTGGCAGGACGTCAATCAGGACGGCATCAGCCAGAGTGGTGAAATGCATTCACTCGATACACTGAGCATTTCCTCAATTTCACTGACTGGTGAGGAAGCTGGTTACGTGACGGGAGACAGTTTCGTCTCGCATGAAAGCACCTTTACGTATGAAAACGGCGAAACCAGCACTATCGCTGATGTCTGGTTCAACGTTCAGGAAGGCTCGAATATTGGTCAGGGCGCAACAATTGCCGGAACCGAACAAAATGAAGTTATTTACGGGACCGAAGGATCTGACGTTCTTGCCGGTCTGGCTGGGGATGATGTTCTTTATGGCGGCGAAGGCGCAGACCTCTTCCTGTTTGAACAAGATGGTGGTTTCGACACTATTGCGGATTTCAATATCGAAGAGGGCGACCAACTGGACTTAAGCGCCTTGCTGCAAAATAATGATTCGGTAACAGACGCGATTAACGACTTTGTTTATGCCCGCGAGTCTGAGGGCAACACAATTGTTTCCGTCGACACAGACGGAGCAGGCGGCAACGCAGCAGTTGATGTTGCCTCTCTGCAAGGGGTAACCGGCGTTGAAGCCGAGGATCTCGTATATAATGAAGCTCTTGTAGCTTAAGTTTTCGCACAGTCCTCCTCATACAAGTTCCTAACGGACAGTGCTCGAACCGGCCTCAAAGAGGCCGGTTCTTTTTTCCTTTGAACGCAGGACGGTTAACCTAGATAATATCAAACAGGAAAAATGCTGGAGAACGCTGATGCAAAAATTCTTGATTTTTATTGCAGGTTTGTTGGTCGGAGCTATTGCTGCATATAGCTATCTGCTTCAATCTAATAACCAACCGGCACCAGCTATTATTGCTGAACAGGTATATTCTCAAAAATGTATTTCAACGCAATCCAGCC
>CAZJRT010000030.1:0-1150 GCA_964548445.1 uncultured Pseudobdellovibrionaceae bacterium | reverse complement strand
AACCGTGATCGCGCAGGATCTGCAAATACTATTGTGCCCGAACCCCAGGCTTCACATGAGGTTATAGTTAATGTCGGAGGGAGGGGGCTAAGGCTTGATTCAGGTTATTTTGGATCAGATGTTCCAAAAACTGAAAAAGTTTCTCATATCATGCTGAAGCTCACATATCCGGAACTTGGACCAGCGGGCGACCAGCCTGCCCAGCTACAGGTTCTCGTTAAAAAACCAACATTTAAGGATAATGTCGAATATCTGACCAATGCTAACAAAAGATCCTCAAGAGCTACGGAAATCGCTGGTGAAGTCTATGGATTAACACATTACATCCCGCCAGCAGAAAGCTCCGTTAAGAGGGAGGATATGTTTATTGAAGAAGGTGAAAATGACACGATTGAAAACATGATCACCTGTCAACTGGAAGAATATACTGAAAAGCCACGATGCTATCACTACTACAATCAGGAAGACTTGCTGCATATGCTGGTATATGACCGGGAGCTGTTACCAGACTGGAAAAAATTAAAAGATGAAACAGCTCAATTGCTGGCAGAATTTTCCGGAGATAGCGACAAGCGAACACCGGTAAAAAGTTCAGCCGGTATGGAAACTGAAAATTATGATATATCGGAACCGCAAACGCCTGAGATAGTTGATAATGATGCTGGTCAGGATAGTATTGTCAATGAGCCGCAAAATCAGAGTGAAACCAAAAACAATACCGTTCGGGATGGAATGGACGAGGAAAGTCGTGAATTTGATAGAGGAAGCTGGTAAATCAGCTCTTTGTCGGGCTTGCACCGGATTGTGAAACAGTTCATAAATATGAGTAGTCAGGTTTTATATTCCAAAATGGGTTTACATATTTAATAAGGGGATTGCTGTGAGTGTGATGAAGAAAATTTCTTGCCTGGGTCTGGCGGTTTCTGCTGCCGCTTTGTTGGCCATTCCTCCTGTAGCCAAAGCACAGGATGACCCCAAGCAGGTGACTTTGCATGAGGCAGTGGCTGTAGGTATTGCAACCAATCCTGAATATGGAGTTGTAGCCAGCAGCAGACGCGCTACAGATGAAGAATTAAGGCAAGCTGAGGCTTTGTATTACCCGTCAATTGATTTCCGGGCCGATACCGGACTCGAACACAGCGATGATCCG
>CAZJRT010000029.1:0-12510 GCA_964548445.1 uncultured Pseudobdellovibrionaceae bacterium | reverse complement strand
TTTCCATTGCCTCTATTGGCAAGAAGGCAGCGAAAAGCTTTATCAACAGAATTTTAGGGGTAAGAAAAGAACTGGATAAATTTCTGGATGCTTCTCCTTACGACGGAATTATTTACGGGCATTCACACATGAGAGGTATTAACCGAACAGCAGCCGGCAAACTGGTTATCAATACCGGATGCAATACAGAACATGTGCAGGCAGCAGTTCATGATCGCCAAGGCAACTGGGCAATCCTTGAATGGCACAAGAAAGGTCTGGATCTTCATGAGGAAAAATCATCTCATTTTCACTCATGGGGAAAATTAGGATTAGATCATTACAACAAACCGCCTACCCCTTATCATGACAACCACCTTAAAAATGCGAACTATTTATTCGGTCTTGCAAAAAAACTCTGGATGATGGATAAAAAAGCAAAAACAATATTGTCGGAAGACAGGATAATAAAGGCCAGAGTTGGCGCCTTCAACAAAAGTTCTCAATCAAGACCGGATTTGGATCATACGCCGTCTGTTTCTGTTATAGATCTTGCGCCATATAAATACTCTCCGCCATCAGGTCCTGAATTTCGCATATGATTTGGTATTAGTTGCACCCAAACAGCAAAACATCTAAATCTAAGTGCATGGCTGACGCAAAAAAACCATACAGAGTACTTGCCCGCAAATACCGTCCGCAGCATTTCGATGACCTGATCGGACAGGAAGTGCTCGTCCGCACCTTGAAAAACGCTATCGAAGGCGACCGGATAGCGCATGCCTTTATGCTCACAGGAATTCGTGGGGTTGGAAAAACTACAACAGCGCGAATTATCGCCAAAGCCCTTAACTATACCGGAGCCGATGGAAACGCCGGTCCAACGACAGGCCCAACGGACGACTGCTTGACTTGTCAGGCTATTTCCGAAGACAGGCATCCGGATATTCTGGAGATGGATGCCGCTTCCCGTACAGGTGTAAATGATATTCGCGAGATTCTCGATGGCGTTCGTTATGCGCCCTCCTCTGCCCGGTATAAAATATACATCATCGACGAGGTGCATATGCTCTCGTCCAGCGCATTTAATGCGCTTTTGAAAACGCTTGAAGAGCCTCCGGCCCATGTGAAGTTTATTTTCGCAACAACGGAAATCCGCAAAGTGCCGGTTACAGTGCTCTCCCGGTGCCAGCGTTTTGATCTGCGCCGCGTAGACCTCAATACTTTGCGCGACCATTACCAGCGCATTTGCGAGCTGGAAAATACAGAGATAGAAGGCGAAGCCCTGACCATGATCGCAAGATCCGCCGATGGCTCTGTCCGTGATGGTCTTTCGCTTCTGGATCAGGCAATCACTCTGATGGGCGGCAAAATTACAGCTGATCTGACCGCTGACATGCTCGGACTTGCCGACAGAAGCCGGACCTTGACTTTGCTGGAAAATATTCTGTCAGGGCGCACAAATGAAGCTCTTGAAGCTATGGAGGATTTATATCGGAACGGTAGCGATCCTGTCATTTTGATTCAGGATCTTCTCGAATACGTGCATCTCCTTTCCAAAACCAAAGCGGTGCCCGATGTTCCTGCTTCATCCCTGAACATGGACAATGAGAGCCATGCAAGAATTTCTGAACTGGCTGGAAAATTATCCATGCCCGTTTTAGGACGCGCATGGCAGATACTGCTTAAAGGACTGGGTGAGATGAATTTTGCCCCTAACCCGCAGGCAGCCGCCGAAATGCTGATAATCAGGCTTGGATTTGCCGCAGACCTGCCTGACCCTTCTGATCTTTTGCGCAAATTAAAAGGAAGTGGATTATCTGGCTCTCCAAAGGCAACTGAAAATTATTATAGCTCTGGCAAGTCAGGCACAGGCACACCGGCGTCATCTGCCGTCATAAACTCCGCTGCCGCCACCGCTCCTGCCTATAGCACTGAAACGGCAACAGATTTAAATCCTGATAACATCGAAGAAGTAATGACTATTCTTCAAGATGCAGGAGAACACCTTCTCGCCAGTCAGATCTTTCATTTTGTACATCCAGTAAAAATATCCAAAGGTCGCCTGGAAATATCCGTCGAACCTGAGGCACCGCCCGCATTAGCCCAGAACATCGGAAAAATACTGAGTAATTTAGATGACTGCCGGTGGGTAGTACTGGTATCTTCAGAACGAGGCGGCCCCACACTGGCCGAACTTGAGAAGCAGAAAGAACAGAATAAGTTAAATCAGGTGCGTGAATTACCACTGGTCAAAGAAGTAATGAACATCTTTCCCGGCGCGGAAATCATTAAAATACACGAGAAAATTACAGAGGATTAAACGACGATGAACATACAGAAAATGATGCAGCAAGCCCAGGTAATGCAACAAAAAATGCAGGAGTTGCAGGATCAGCTTGCAAATGTTGAGGTCGACGGTGTTTCCGGCGGCGGCATGGTTACTGTTACCATGACTTGCAAAGGTGACGTACGCAAAGTGAAGATTGACCCTTCACTGGTAAAACCGGACGACATTGAAACTTTGGAAGATCTTGTGGCTGCTGCTGTAAACAGCGCTCGCGTCAAGGCTGACGAAACCATTTCCAGTGAAACCCAAAAAATGATGAGCGATCTGGGATTGCCCGGAAACGCAGGCATGCCGATATAGAGTAGAATGACCAATGAATATTGCCAGTATTTGCTGTCACTATATAAATATTCCTGATTTGGAAAAAAAAGCAGGCCTGATAATCAGATCCTTATTCTTTCTGGCTGTGGCTGCGCTTTGTTTTCTGGCTCCGTACGATACTCGCATAATAGTCAGAGCCGTCGTTTCTGATGCTTATATAGCGGTAAGTACATTCGTTGCCGCCACTCTGATGGCTTTTTACTTCCTCGAACATGTCCTGAAACTGGATACTGAATATCTTTTAAACAAGTATGAGAAGTTACACATTCCTGTTTCAGCTATTCTGGGCGCACTGCCCGGATGCGGCGGAGCTATAATCGTCATCACTCAGTACGCCAGTGGCCGGATTGGCTTCAGTTCAGTTGTAGCGGTTTTATGCTCTACAATGGGAGATGCAGCGTTTCTATTGCTGGCGCAGGAACCTTTGACAGCTTTATTTATACTGGCCATCTCAGTCTGCGCCGGAATTATATTCGGCTATCTGGTTCAATTCATCCATGGCCGGGATTTTCTGCGCAAGAAAAAGAAAAGCCTTAAAGATTTCTTTTATACATGCGTTTGCGGAATGCCGAGCAGAATGAGCCCTCTGCGCACTCCCTGGTTAATAGTTATAGTTCCCGGTATTGCTTTGGGTCTCGGTGAAGCTATACAAATCGATACGGATCAATGGTTCGGGCCGTTATCCAATCTTGACCCAACGATGTGGTATGGCCTTTTTGGCGCTTTATTGTCTGTCCTAATGTGGGCGATGGCCCCCAACTCCGGACCAAGCGTTACGAACCTGACCCAAATGAATAACAGTCCTAACCCGAAAAGATGTCTGCTGGACAAAGCTGCTGTTGATACCAACTTTGTGACTGTCTGGGTAATTCTTGCCTTTTTGATCTACGAGCTATCAATACTCTGGTTCCAGATTGATCTGGAAGCCGTATTTGATGCATGGCAACCCCTATTACCATTATTCGCCGTTCTGGTTGGCTTCATCCCCGGATGCGGACCGCAGATACTTGTGACCACAATGTACCTTAACGGACTGGTACCTCTATCAGTACAGATTGGCAACGCCATAAGCAATGACGGCGACGCCCTGTTTCCAGCTATAGCTCTGGCTCCCAAAGCCGCTGTTCTGGCGACTATATATACTGCAGTCCCGGCACTGCTTTTTGCATATGGCTGGTACTTCTTTGTGGAAGTATAGGATATAGTCCGGTTAAGTTGAATCATTAACAATTGCTGTCATCCTGAGCGAACGCGAAGGATCTCCTTATTTCATTGAGATTCCTCGGCTTCGCTCGGAATGACACTCTAGGTGAAATTTAACCGGGCAGCGCCCTAACAAAATGCGTCTTTTAACCTGGAATATAAATTCAGTCCGCTTGCGGATTGGCCTGTTGCTGCGCCTGCTGGAAGAACAGCAGCCGGATATCGTATGCCTTCAGGAAACCAAAACCAGAGATGAATTTTTCCCGCTTGAGGCGCTTGAAAACGCCGGTTACGGGCACGCCCATATCCACGGAATGAAGGGCTATAACGGCGTAGCCATTCTCGCAAAACATCCATTTCATACTGAAGAAATTGCTCATCATTGCGGCAAGGAAGATTGCCGGCATGTCGCCGTTTCTCTGGAGGTCCCGGCTTTTGCCGAACCAGCGCAAATTCACTGCCTCTATATCCCTGCTGGCGGTGACGAGCCTGATCCTGCAATCAACAACAAATTTGCGCATAAGCTGGAATTCGTTGAGGAAATGACTGAATGGTTTGCGACTAATTGCAAACCTGAGCAGCCGGTTGCAGTACTAGGCGATTTCAATATCGCGCCGCTGGAAAATGACGTCTGGTCACATAAACAATTACTAAAGGTCGTAAGCCATACTCCTGTTGAAACAGAAAGGCTGGCAGCTATGCAAGAATCTCTAAACTGGCAGGATGCATTGCGGCATTTCATTCCCGAAGACCAGAAAGCTTATACATGGTGGTCGTACCGGAATCGCGACTGGAAGAAATCAAATCGAGGACGCCGCCTTGATCATATCTGGCTGACCAAACCTCTTATGCCTTACCTCAAATCATGCACTATCATGCGCGAAGCAAGAGACTGGGAAAGCCCCTCTGACCATGTGCCTGTTATTGCTGATCTGAAAATATAATCAGACCGTCACCAGCCGATCCGAATCCCTTACAATTTCGTAATGATCCTTTAGCGTAGATAGTGGACATATGTCGGAGCCTTCCGAATTGCGAAGTTTGAGACAAGAGCCGCAGGCAAGGAACTCTCCGCCAGCATCCAGAATCTTTTGCGCCAGGGTAGCCACATCAAATTTTGGGTCCTCGATCTTGTCGATATCGACGCCTTTGCCAGAGAGGAAAATGCGAACATTATCCCTTTGTTCGAGACTGTAAAGAGCAAGTCGCAATGCGTTGAAAACCGTTTCAGGATCTGTTTGAGTTATAATGATTCCCAGTTTCATTGTTCTTTCCTTTCAAAACTTGACATTCTCATATTATGAACATATGTTCATAACTATAGCAAATTTTTTAAAGGAAGGTGAGATAAATGCCTGCTTATGATGGAACAGGACCTCAAGGCTGCGGACCAATGTCGGGATGCGGAACAGGCCGATGCAATGCTTCTGATTCACCCCGTGGCTTCGGTCGTGGAATGAGAAAGGGCAGAAGATTTGGCTTCTTTGGCCAGCCTGCAAATCCGGTATCGGAACAATCAGGTCTGGAGAATGAAGTTATATCCCTTCGTTCCCAGCTAGAAGAAATGCAAAATAAACTCGAAAAGCTGGAATTACGCAGTAAAGAATAAGAGCGTCATTCCGGAGGCAAGCCAGCGGCTTGCTTATACATCCGGAATCCAGCAAAGCGAGCCGCAAAGCGGCTCACATTATGGATCCCGTTTGTGCAAATCTGCCCATTTTTCAAGTGGTCAGATGCCAACGGGATGACGGGGCTGATTACGTAGAGGAAGACTGAGAAGAAATGAGTAAGATTTTGCTGATATTGTTGGCAGCCATGATGCTTTTCGCGCCTGTCCACGTGGCGCGGGCTGAAGGAGATATTACTTCTTTCATCTATTTTACCGGCATTGGTTGTCCGCATTGCGCTAATACAGATCCTGTCATTCTGAAACATGAAATACGGGAAACGAATATGCTGGTGATCGAATACGAGATTTACCGGGACAGCGTTAATGCGCCGTTACTGCTGGAATATAATTCCAGGTTTGGTTCCGGACTGGGCGTTCCTACGCTTGTAGCTGGAACGGACAGGCGCGACTCGGTTTCCGGAGATACGCCCATTCTGAAAAAGCTCAGTCTCATGATTGAAACATACGAAGGCAATAAAATACCTTTACCGAAAGGTCCGGCTACTTTTGATGAATTATCACTAGCCTCGCTGCCCGCAAAACCAAAAATCTGGTTCAGGGACCGCATAGCCATCCGCAAAGACATAGGCTCACAGGAAAGCGAAACGATTAAGAAGTTTTTGCTGGATGGCGAAAAGCCGGAAGGTTGCAAACCTGTTGCGGATAAAGACGTAGCGCTTTCCGACTATACGGTGAAATTTAACGAAGCCTGCTCTTATGGCGGCTGGGTCTTGATGAACGATTAGGAGGTTCTGATGGAAGAAGTATCTCTGGGAAAAGTAATCACGCTCGCTCTTGTCGACGCCGTGAACCCATGCGAATTTGCTGTACTTACAATGCTACTGGTTTCCATCATCGCTTATAATCCTAACAAGCGATCCGATATTCTCTGGGCAGGACTTGCATTCGCCGCCGCCGTATTCGTGATGTACATGATATATGGCCTGTTCATTATCAAGTCGTTCCAGATGGTGCAGACGATTACGGCTGTGCGCCCGATCCTTTATAAAGCGCTTGGGGTAATCGCCCTTATTCTTGGTTTCTTCCAGATCAAGGATTACTTTTCTTACAAAGCAGGAAGCTTTGGTACTGAAATGCCGATGAGCTGGCGCCCAAAGGTAAAGAAAATTATTTCCGGGATAACCTCGCCAGCCGGAGCTTTCGGAGTTGGTTTGTTTGTTACGTTGTTCCTGCTGCCCTGCACTATCGGTCCATACATAATTCTGGGCGGCATGCTCTCCATTATGGAGATCATCAAGACCCTGCCGATGCTCCTGCTTTACAACGTCATTTTCATCGCCCCGATATTTATCATCACCGGTATCGTCTATCTCGGCCTTGGCAAAGTTGAAGATGTGCAGGACTGGAAAGACAGGAACATCCGGGTCATGCACCTGATCGCCGGGGTACTTATCTCCGGGATCGGCGTAGCGATGATATTCGAGTGGATTTGAGAGGTAAGTATTGAGACCACGTAAACGCCGACTAATGCGATCAAGTCCTTCGGCTCGTTTTTACAAGCCGCAGGGGATTCCCATGCGCCAGTTAAATACAGTCACCCTGAAAGACGAGGAATGGGAGGCTATAAAGCTTGCCGACTATAAAGGCATGCAGCAGGAAGATGCCGCACAGCAAATGGGCATTTCGCGCCCGACCTTTTCCCGCGTGCTCTCAAGCGCCCGCAAAACTGTCGCCAAAGCATTGGCAGAAGGCGCGGCGCTGGAAATAGGCGGTGGAGATTTCCACCTGATTGAAGAAGAAGAAACCGAACAAAGCCCAAAGGAGGCAATTATGAAAGTAGCATTCACCACCACCGGCGAGGATCTGTCTGCGCCAATGGAAGAGCGGTTTGGCCGCTGCCCCGGATTCCTGGTTTTTGATCTTGATACACAAACAACAACAGTGATTGAAAATGAAAACCGCGACGCGCCCGGAGGCGCAGGCATCAAGGCTGCGGAGACCATTTTCAAATCCGGAGCTGATGCAGTCGTAACCGGCGATTGTGGCCCCAAAGCCAGCAACGCCCTTAAAGCTGCCGGTATTAAAATTTATTCAGTCAAAGGCGGAAGCGTCAAAGAAGCTCTCGACAAGTTTATGGCAGGGCAACTGCCGGAGATCGGTTGATTTATGAAAATCGCCATCGCATCAGGAAAAGGCGGGACCGGCGAAACTACGGTAGCGACCAATCTGGCGCTTGCCGCAAGCCAGCCTGTTCAACTGCTCGATTGCGATGTCGAGGAGCCAAACGGTCATATCTTCCTGCAAGGCGAAAACAAGAGCGAGCGCGTCGTCAATATCCTTATTCCCGAGATCATCGAAGCCAAATGCACAGCTGATGAGGGTTGCACGGAATGTGCCGATTTCTGTGAGTTCAGCGCGATTGTCTGCATGGGCAATGTCCCGATTATTTCGCCTGAATTATGCCATGGATGCGGTGGCTGCAAGCGCGCTTGCCCAAAAAAAGCAATCCGCGAAACACCGCACCGCATCGGAACAGTAGAAACTTCGCAGCGAGGCGATATTCAGCTCGTTCAGGGCAGGCTCGACATCGGCATGTCTTTGGCGGCAGTAGTGATCGATAATGTCAAAGAAGAGATCAAACGTAATAATCTTACGATTATAGATGCCCCTCCCGGCACTGCCTGTCCGGTAGTTGCTACGCTGCAGGATACCGATTTTGTTGTGCTGGTTACCGAGCCAACGCCTTTTGGTCTTAATGACCTTAAGCTTGCTGTCGATCTCACGCGAAAACTGGAGCGGCCTTTTGGAGTAGTCGTTAATCGCGCCGAAAAAGGTAACCGGCTTATTGATGAATATTGCGAAAAAGAAGGTATAAGCCTGCTCGCCTCCATTCCCGACGACCGCCGCATCGCCGAGGCTTACGCCACCGGGACCCCAATGCTCGAAACAATGCCGGAATATAAAAAGCTGTTTCAAAACCTGCTGGCCCGAATTATCGAGCGGGGGCAAGCATGAGGGAAATAGTCGTTATCAGCGGGAAAGGCGGAACCGGAAAGACCAGCATACTGGCAAGCTTTGCGCTGCTGGCTGATAACCCGGTCATAGCTGATTGCGATGTTGACGCCGCCGATCTTCATCTGATTTTATCCCCCGATATAAAAGAAACCCACGATTTTTACAGCGGACATGAGGCGGTAGTTATTCCGGAGCTATGCGATGGCTGTGGCGCCTGTCTTAATCTGTGCCGCTTTGACGCCTTTGAGGAAATACCGCGGGAAGGAAAAGACAGCCTTTTCAGGATTGAGCCTACTTCCTGCGAAGGCTGCGGGGTTTGCGTCCGCTTCTGCCCGCAAAAAGCTATCGATTTTCCTGACCGGCATTGCGGGATCTGGATGAAATCGCAAACCAGGGTCGGACCAATGGTTCACGCCAAGCTTGGCATTGCCGCTGAAAATTCGGGGCGTCTTGTGTCAATGGTACGGGACGAAGCCAAGAAAATAGCAAATCAAAAGCAACATGATCTTATCCTGATAGATGGCCCGCCCGGCACCGGATGCCCGGTTATCGCTTCGATTACCGGAGCTTCAGAAGTGTTGATAGTAACCGAACCCACAATGTCCGGCGAACATGACCTGAAAAGAATACTTGAACTTGCGGCTCATTTCCGCATTCCTGCAAATGTCTGCGTCAACAAATGGGACATCAGCCCGGAGATGACAGAACGCATAGAGGAACTGGCAAGATCAATGGGAGCAAACGTTTTGGGACGCATCCGCTATGACAAGGCCGTAACCGACGCACAAAAACTAACCAAAGCCGTGATAGAGACTGACGCCCCCAGTGCAGAAGACGTCCGGCAAATCTGGAACAACTTGAAATGTAAGGAGAACTAACATGAAAATAGCCATCCCGGTAGAAAACGGAAAACTGTGCAGCCATTTCGGCCATTGTAAAAGCTTTGCAATTATCGAGGCTGACGAATCCAGCAAGAAGATAATTGAGCGAACAGAACTGCCCGCCCCGCCGCACGAGCCAGGCTCGCTACCAGCATGGCTGGCCGAACAAGGAGTTAATCTGGTGATTGCCGGAGGCCTGGGCAGCCGCGCTCAAAACCTTCTCACCCGAAGCGGAATTAACGTAGTCATAGGCGCGCCATCTGATACACCGGAAGCTCTGGTCACTGCATTTCTTGAAGAGGATCTCCTGAGCGGACCAAACATCTGTGATCACTAAAGCAGCAACTGAGCCATAAACAATATTACATAACAGTAGTTTAGCTATAATCAGTGGCCCCGCCAAACCGTTGTTGTGCTCAAATCATTTGACATCGAATGATTATTGTTCAAAAATCTGGGCAATTATGGAGAATCACAACAACAGAAGGCGCAAAACATGGCAGATGCTGCCCGTAAAATCACAACTGAACAGGAAAATTCCAGCCAGATCGGGACGGTAGTCGTTTCTGATATTTTGGAGCCCATACAGGAAGATTCCCCTCTGAGCGATATCGCGGAACACCGGGTTCCTGAGCCACTGAAAGATCCTCTGGATGAAGATGAACTGAGGCACAAGGATTTCCGTTCCGGCACTTTTTGGCAATCTATACCGGTATACAGCGAAATTTCAAAGGAAGAGTTTCTTGATTATCGTTTCCAGAACAAGAACAGCATTACAAACAAGAAAGGTCTCGAAAGCTTTCTTGAAGTGGTTGCCGATAGTGATTTTATCGAAGATGTGAAAAATGGCCTCGCCAATGCCCCGATGAACATGCGGATATCGCCTTATATGCTTAGCCTGATCAACTGGGAAGAGCCGTATGACGATCCTATTCGCAGACAATTCATGCCGGTCGGCTCGACCCAGCTGCCCGATCATCCGAGACTAAGGCTGGATTCACTTCATGAGCAAAAAGATTCGCCCGTATTGGGTCTGGTTCACCGTTACCAGGACAAGGCTTTGTTTCTGCCACTCGACGTATGTCCGGTTTATTGCCGGTACTGTACGCGGAGTTATGCCATCGGCAGCAATACCGACACTGTCGAAAAGGTAAACTACAAGCCTAATGTAAAGCGTTGGGCAGAAGCATTTGCCTATCTTGCCTCCCGCCCAGAAATTGAAGATGTAGTAGTGTCCGGTGGCGATACCTATATGTTACCTGCCCACCACCTGCGACATATCGGCGAGATGTTACTGGCAATTCCGCATATCCGCAGAATCCGCCTGGCATCGAAAGGACCGGCTGTAATGCCGATGAAGCTTCTCAGCGATACCGAATGGACTGATACCCTGACTGATCTGGTTGAGCAGGGCCGCAAAATGCATAAGGAAGTCTGCCTGCATACTCATTTTAACAGTACGCATGAAATTACTGATATAACCCACCGGGCCATGAATATGCTGTTTGAACGCGGAGTGAAAGTTCGAAATCAGGCGGTCCAGATTCGCGGTGTAAATGACAGTCACAAAGCCATGATACAACTGACCAGGACACTCTCTTATATGAACGTTCAGCCTTACTACGTCTATCAGCATGATATGGTTAGTGGAGTTGAAGAATTGCGCACCAGCGTTGCTACAACGATGGAAATCGAGCGCCATGTACGCGGCAGTACGGCCGGATTTAACACACCAACTTTTGTGACCGACGCTCCTGGCGGTGGAGGCAAGCGAGATCTCCATAGTTTCGACTATTACAACCCCGAGACCGGCATTAGCGTATATCGAAGCCCAAGCGTAGATGAAGAGAAAGTTTATCTTTATTTCGATCCGCTTCATGCCTTGTCTGAAGAAGTGCAAAAGCATTGGCAGGATGAAACTGCTCAAGAGCATATGATCAGGGACGCCTTGAAACAGGCCGGTCTCGATAATCTGAAGATCGCGGAGTGATGAATGACAAAGCTGCACATGCGTCCTCCCCGTAAAGAGGACGCCGCCGAAATTAAATCGATGCTAAAACCTTATATCCCATATGTGGGAACTAATCCGGTATACACATATCTTCTGATATGTGAGCATTTCAGTCAGACCAGTACAGTAGTAGCTAATGAGGCAGACGAAATTGTCGCTTTTACTTCCGGCTTCCAGCCCCCCGAAAAACCGGGCACCCTTTTCATTTGGGAAGTCGCGGTAAAAAAAGGTTATCACGGGAATAATCTTTACATCCGGATGATCCGGGAACTATGTCACCGCATTACGCCAAATTATCTGGAAGCCACAGTTAATCCTTCCAACAAATCTTCGCAAAAACGTCTTAAGCAGATAGCAGAAATGTTTGACTGTGAAATAACATCGGATACAGTTTTCCCTTCTGATTATTTCTGTGACGATAAACACGAAGATGAAGTGCTTTATCGTCTTGGTCCCATAAAAAAGATAACGGAGAGGCTGGCTAACAGCGAATAAAATGACAAGCAACAACGAACTAACCGTTGATATTCCCGAAGAGAGATATGACTTGCAAATTCTCTACTCACTCAGACGCATAATACAGGCAAGCAATATCCATTCACGAAGACTGAAAACAGAGCATGACATTACTGCTCCCCAGCTGGTTTCCCTGATGGCGCTTTGCGACATTGGCCCGATGACTATTGCCCGGCTGGCTAAAGAAGTCTACCTGACCCCCAGCACACTGGTAGGCATTATCGACCGCCTGGAATCCCGAGGACTTGTAGTAAGAGAAAGAAACAAGGAAGACCGCAGGAAAGTACTTATACATGCTACAGACAAAGGCAAGGAGTTCGCAGCTCAGGCTCCTTCTCCCTTACAGGATACTCTTGCCAAAGCCCTTAGCGAATTACCTGACTCTGAACAGCGGACAATAGCTCTTTCGCTTAAACGGATTTTTAAACTGATGGAAGAAAAGAAACTGGCTACAGGCGAAATGGCAACCAGCGATTCCTCTGCACTTATTTGATTTTTACTTGATACTTTCTACAAACTCTTCAAAGGCTTTAACAGCTTGCCTGATGCGCGGAGCATGTTTGCTTATAAACTGCTCACCCAGTTCTTCCCCGTTTTGGTAAGC
>CAZJRT010000028.1:0-12622 GCA_964548445.1 uncultured Pseudobdellovibrionaceae bacterium | reverse complement strand
GATAGCCGTGTTCTATATGCCGGGCCAATACGCTATTGCTGCGCCGGTATATGGTGGCGAACCAGTAGATCTTAGCGCGGAAAAACTTGTGCATGATGAAAAAGAACAGATCATTAGCGCTCAAGGTAATGTCGAGTTAATTCAGGAAGGCAAAATACTCCGTGCTGATGAAATTATTTATTCGCTCAAGGATGACAAAGTTATTGCACGGGGAAATATTGTTTTAAATGAGCCCAGTGGCGATGTTCATTTTGCGCAAGAGCTTATATTGCGTAATGAACTGCAAGATGGTTTCGTTCGCGGTCTGAAAACATTACTTGCTGATGGATCTCGCTTTGCTGCCGAAACAGGTGAGCGTATAAGTGGCACCAGAATAATCATGCATAACGCAAGCTATACGCCTTGTGATGTTTGTGAAGAGCATCCTGACAGATCTCCGGCATGGCAGATTACTGCAGACAAGGTTACCTATAATGAAGAAGAGCATCGCATATCATACGAAGACGCAAAATTCGAAATCTTCGGCGTGCCTGTTGCGTGGACACCTTATTTCTCACACCCTGATGGGACCATAAAGCAAAAGAGTGGCTTTCTGACACCGCATTTTGGTTACGATAGTGAGCTCGGAGTAGTAATAGAGTCCAGCTATTATTGGGCACTGGCTCCTGACCAAGACCTTACTTTTGGAGCTATAGTGATGAGTGAAGAAAAACCTGTTTTTCTCGGCGAGTATCGTAAGCGATGGGCTGATGCAGCGCTGGAGCTCGGAGGCAGTATTACGAAATCTGATCGTAAGGACAGCGTTGCCGGCCAGGAAATTGTGCAGGACGCTGAAATCCGGGGGCATCTGTCAGGTCAAGGTCTATGGGACATAAATGAACGATGGCGTTCCGGCTTCGATTTCGAATTGACCTCTGACGACCAGTATCTGCGTCAGTACGATTTTAGTAGTGAAGATGTGCTGGTAGATGAGGTTTTTGTTGAAAGGTTCTCGGGACGCAATTATGGAGCCGGAAGGCTATTGGCATTTCAGGATGTAAGAGTTGGTGAAGAACGGGCAGAGGATCAACCGAATGTTTTGCCTGAAGCCATCGCAAGTTTTTATGGAGATCCTGACCAGACTTTTGGTGGGCGCTGGCATGTTGAAGCTACAGCTTTGGGATTGCATCGTGAAGGAAACAGTCAGGATGTTGGCAGGGCAGTTATAAATGCGGATTGGCAACGCCGTAAGATCAGCGATACGGGAATTGTTACAACACTGACAGTTTCTGGGCGAGGAGATGTGTATAATGTTCGAGATCGCAATATTGCTCGTAATACGTCTAGTGAAAGTAGCACTGAAACAGAAACCCGTTCTTTTGCGCAGGTGCATGCGGTAAGCAGCTATCCTCTTGCTAAACCGCTTGAAAAGGCGCAACTGCTTATAGAGCCAAAAGCAGCCTTAACTCTGGCGCCCAGGATTGATACCGACCCGGATATCCCTAATGAAGATAGCCAGGATGTGCAGATTGATGCCAATAACTTGTTTAAAGCAAACCGGTTTCCTGGTCTTGATCGCATAGAAGATGGTTCGCGAGCCACGTACGGCGTTAAAGCCGGGATTTATGGGTTTGATGGAAGTCACGCAGATATGTTTCTTGGTCAGAGTCATCGCTTTGACGAAGATAACAATCCTTTCCCAAGAGGCTCAGGGCTGAGTGATCAAGAGTCTGATATTGTTGGACAATTATCGGTGCGTTACAAAGAGGCCTACGGAACGGATTACCGGTTCCAGATTGAAAGCGACCAACTCACATCACAACGTCATGAAGTAGATGCTTACGCAAACTGGCGTCGTCTTAACATTCAAGGCCGTTACCTGTATGCCCGCTCACTGGAAGGCACGGATATAGAAGATAACCGGGAACAGGCCCAGGGATGGGCTGGTTATCGTTTGACGGATAACTGGGGTGTTCGCGGCATGGCTCTACATGATCTTGGTGCTGACCCAGGTCTTAGAAAAGCAGAAATAGGACTAGACTATTATGGCCAGTGCGTTGGGTTTTCAGGAATATATTCCAGAGAACTTACCAGTGACGCATCAGGCGATAGCGGAACTGAAATAATGTTTAGAATTAGTCTTAAAAATCTGTGAGAATTTAGAACCTCTGGAATAAGTCTGGATACTGACGATGATGAAGATAAAGATGTGGGGCGGGAAAATCCGGGCTATGGGGAACGGCCAGAATAAAAGCGAGCACTAGTGACCTACGTACAAGACACAGATTTTCATATGTGGTTCGTGCTTGCTCTTACCGGGCTGGCAGTATTTTTCTTTTCTAAAGAAAAATATCCTCTCGAGGTTACCAGTGTTGCCTTGCTGACATTTTTATTGCTATTCGGCCAGTTGTTTCCGGTCTACGACGCCAATGGAAACAATATGATGGATGCGCAAGCGCTTCTGTCAGGATTTGCAAATCCTGCTCTTATAGCGGTACTGGCTTTGCTGGTTATGGGGCAGGGGGTTATACAGACTGACGCTTTGCGACCTTTGATCAATCTTTTTGTACGAGAGACCAAGAAAAGTGTCTGGTTACCTATATCAGGCATTCTCATTCTGGTTCTTGTCTTTAGCGCTTTTCTTAACAATACACCGCTTGTCGTTATTGCGATCCCGATTATGCAAGCTCTCGCCGTCAAGGCAGGAATGTCTGAAAGCCGTATGATGATCCCGCTGAGCTATGCGGCAATTCTGGGTGGTATGACTACTTTGATTGGTTCATCTACAAACCTTCTTGTCTCAAATGTTTTGAAAAACCTGGGTTATGAACCGATAGGTTTTTTTGATTTCACTGTTCCAGGACTTATTCTTGCCAGTGTAGGTCTTGTATATACACTGCTCGTAGTACCCCGGACATTACCTGACAGATCATCACTGGCCCGCCAGCTTATGGGGGGAGAAAGGGAGTTTGTTGCGGAAATTGATGTCTCTCCAGACAGTAAAATGATTGGTATGGAATGCGTTGAAGGCAAGTTTACCGACTTGCCGGAGCTTAATGTGCGACTTATTCAACGTGCGGGGCACCTGATACTACCTCCATTTGAAGGTTACTGTATTGAAGCTGGCGATATATTAATTGTTGCTGCCAAAAGAAGCGTGCTAACTGAGCTTTTGGCTAAGTTCCACGGTTTCCTGTTAGCGGAAACTGGGGCTCAGAATACTGAACAAAAACGCCAGGTAACAGCTGAAGAAAAGAATGAGGGAGCTCCTGATCTGGAACAGAAAGTAGCTGAAACCAGAGTTCTGGCAGAGATCATGATTACTCCCGCATCCAGGCTTGTTGATATGAGCCTATATCAGGCAGGCTTGCATCGCCAGTTCGGAGTTATTTTGCTCGGCATCCAGAGGCGGGCAAGGGTTGTAAGGCGGCGGCTCGGACGGATAAGACTTGAGCCGGGTGACGTACTCCTTGTCTCCGGTAGTCTTGGTGAGATCGATGCATTGCGTAATAACAGTGATGTTATCGTGTTATCTGGTTCAAAAAAGGAACTTCCTCTTCCTAAAAAAGCACCTTTGGCATGGAGTATATTCCTTGGCACCGTCATTCTTGCCGCGACAGGTATTCTTTCTATTACAGTAGCCGCCATAACCGGTGCTGCCATGTTGATTGCTACGGGTTGTCTGAACGTCAGGCAGGCAACTCGAGCTATTGATAGAAAGATATTCTTGTTGGTTGGATCAATGCTGGCGCTTGGAACCGCTATGCAGGTTACTGAGGGCGCAAATTTTATTGCTGAAAATATTCTTCAACTTGGTTTTGCTGATACGCCTCTGGCGATGGCAAGCATTTTGTTTTTGCTTGTAGCAGTGATGACCAATGTTCTGTCGAACAATGCTTGTGCAATTCTTTTTACCCCTATTGCTATAAATATGGCCATTAATCTGGGTGTTGATCCTTACATTTTCGCGATGTTGGTTATCTTTGGTGCTAATTGTTCTTTCGCATCTCCGATGGGGTATAAGACAAATCTGATGGTAATGGGGCCGGGCCATTACAGGTTTATGGACTTTTTCAAAGCGGGCGTACCCCTTGTGCTGGTGATCTGGATTACGTATATTCTTCTTGCCCACTTTTATTATGGCCTTTAAGGCATTGATCGCTGTTAGAAAAATAGAATGTCACTGCATGGATATAATCCGTATGAGCGTTATCGTAGCCGGAGGCATAATCGGCTAGCTCATGCTATGTTGTTTATTATGATTATTGCTGTTTCAATGGGATCAGGTTACTGGTTCGGGCAGGATAACTCCACTTATTTAAATTCCTCCCTTCAGGAAGAGGTGGCTGTTTTAAAGCGTCAGCAGGTCCAGACAATGGAAATCCTCACTGAGCTCAAAGCTAAAGCAAAGACAGCTAATTTAAGATACGAGCAATTAAAGACAAGTTACAGTGAGGAAATGGGACAGGGTCCTTTTCCGGAACTTATAGCGCTTGTTCGGACACAACTGGATAAAGGCGTAATGCCAGAGCGTCTTGAAATGGTAATCCGCTCTGCCAGACCTCCTGAAAAATGTTCAAAGCCTGAAACTGGCAAGGTCATAGTTAAGACGGAAACCTATAACGGCGCAGATAGTCAGATAAGTGTCGCCGAAGGTAATATATTGATTTCCGTGACAGGAGAGCCTGCGGTTAACGAAAATGACGAACCCGAAGCATGGTATGACCCGGCTCTGCCAGTTAGTGTGTCATTTAACATTTCAGACAGAGGGATGGATGTTAAGAAGGGGGTTCTGCCGTTACACCATTCAATTATTTTAAATAACAAGGAATACAGGTTCACGTTCACCAGAGGTGCCGTTTCTTACGTAGACATCATGTATGATAGCTGTTCTTATCCTTGATTATTCAGGCGGTGCGGCTTTTTTGATCCATTCTCCTTCAGCAGTCAGAATATACTGACCTGGAGGAGTTTTTTCGATAAGATTCATGCCCGCAAGCTTTTGCACTTCGGCTAGAGGAATTCCACGTTTCTCTGCAATTTGTTTATAGCTCTGGATACGACCAGCATTGACCAGACTTACCAGTGTCTGAAGCTCGGGAGTGCCCGGAGGTTGCACAATACTTACGCTGCCGGTAGGGGTCTCGCCTACCAGTCCTTGTTGCTTGGCATAGTAAAGGTCTAATTGAGCTGCTACAGCCTCCATCGGTTGGGGGCCAAACATAAGCAAAGCTGCCAAAGCCAGATGTACAAGCGTCATTTTCTGCCCTAAATAATTATTAAACCTGTCCCCTATTTGGAAGCCGAAGGTATGCCGAAAAGTTCTGGATTGGTAACAAATTCCTCTTCCAGATCTTTTTCAACTCGCACTCTGACTTCCTGTTGTATTCTGACGTTCATGTTTATCTGAATAGGTTCGCTTGGCGCCTCGACCCTAACAGTCGGCGTGCAACCAGACAATGCAAATGCCATCATTATGAGCACTCCAACCGGGAGCATTGATTTTTTTACTTTCATGGAAACACTATTCTAACAGGTTTATTGTACCATTCTAGCAAGAAAGTCTTAATAATTGGTTGTGCCTTTAAGCAGGATAGGTATGGGACCTTCCATATTCAGATTCAAATGAATAGGACGGTTTCCAAAGATATCGCGGTTGTATCCTTTAGCCTCGAACCTGGCCTGCATTTCTCCGGCAAGCGGACCGCTGAATTGTAGACTTAATTCATTGTAATCAAATTGGGTAATTGCACTGCGGACAACCTGGAGGCGTTGGTCTTCTCCTTGCAGGAAGGGTGGATAGTCCTCGGGTGTATAAGCTATATGTCCACCTGGACTATCGGTTTTAATGATCCCCTCTTCAATAAATATGGTATCTGCTGTTCTGTTAACCTTGAGGAGACCGTCCAGCGTTCCTGTAACCCTGAGGTTTTTATCCAGCCTTGCCAGCTTGATGATTTCTGAAAGAACAAGGTCATTGAGACTGATAGAAAAGGCAGACGGAAGTTTGCCATCGTTGATATAGACAGGATCCAGGCTAACTTTTCCTCCCCCAAAATCAGCTTCCATATTAGACAGGGCCACAGATGTTTGATCTTTGATATCAAAACTGATAATCCCTTTAGACAATGTTATGCCCGAAGTGAAATTTTGGATATGTACGTATTGTTTCCCTTCAGTAGAGAGTGGATGAAGTTTGGCAAGAATAATTTCACTATTAACGCCTGTAATAGCCAGATCAGCATTTTCTGCTGATAAATCAGATATATAAATTTTCACAGGCCCTTCAAGTACTGGTTGGGGTATCTGAAAATCCATAAAGTAATTCCCGGAAACAGCTATACTGCCGTTGACTAGAGTTAAGCCGGTAATGGGTTTGAGTGAAAAGGTTTTTCCCAATTCTATCAAGGATGTTTCTGGTATTTGTATTGTGCCAAGCAAGGCTTTCTTCTGTAGATCCAGCTCTAAAAGACTACTCGCAGTGAAAGTCCGCTGTTTATTATGAATTTCAATTGCAACTGGATGATGCATCATGCCGCGACTTTGATCCGTAAGATAGGTTAATTCCAAGGTCAACGGAGGCAAGGCAGAAAGATAGATTGATGCAGGTGAGACACTGTCCAGCTGTTCCTTGGCTGTTATGAAAGTGGCCAGATCTGCCGCATTGAGAATGTCCACATTGCCCTGTCCAAAAAAACCGTCAAGGGATTTTCCGAATTCGATCTGAAAGTTCAGGCTATGAGTGCCGCCGCCGGAGCCATTTACAATAATCTGGTAGTCCTCAGGTGTGCCATTGATGACCGCACTGACGTTTTGCAAAGGTAATACTCCGAAAGTGAGCATGCCGGCTACTAACTGGCCACCAATTTTCACAGGTGATTCTATGCTTTCAAGCCCCATACTAACCCAGCCACCCAGCCTGCTGGCTGTAATGTCGGTTAGATTGAGCCGACCCTCCTGGATTTCACAGTCGAGAGCCCATGAGCCATCTGGAGCGACGCTGCCATTCCACATCGTCTTTATTTGTATCTGGTTTTGTTCGCCCCAAACTAAAGCCTGGATATCTACGTTACCCTTCTTGTCGACGATACCGCTTCCTTCGCTCTGGAAGCGGAGTGCGCCATGGATAGTATCGATATCAAGTATAATATCTTTAAAGGTGATTGATTTGGCGGGCATTGCAAAAGGTTCAAAAGCAGGCATAGACCAACCAGCTAATGAAAATGCACCACTGCTTTCCAGAATAGAAGTAAGCGTCATACCTTCTATATGTATGTTATTGAGCTTGCCTTGAGTGCTGATGGTTTGCCAATCAAATGTAGCCGATATCGTCTGAAGCGTACTGAAGCCATCTTCGTCAAATTTAATATCGCTAAAAACAATTTCATTTTTACCGATAGCTACTTTGCCAATCTCAATTTCGGAGAAACCGAGTCCGGCAAAAGCTTCCTTTATCTGTGATTTCAAAATCACAGGGAAGTAAGTTGCCGCGCCAGCTGCTATCAGACAGCTTAACAGGATCAGAGCTGTAATTAGGTATGTGAGAAGCTTCCTTGCGCTCATGTGGTTTTCTCGTTTATCGTTTATAAAACAATATCAAATTCCCTTAGCAAGAGATAATAAATGCATAAATTAAGCATGCCGCGTTATATGACGGCGCAAAACAGGCTGCCGGGAGATCCTCTTTTTTGGGAGTTTGTCCTGGGGCAAAGCGATTTATTCTCATATGTGACCGCTAATGAAGGCCGAGGGGGGCCTTTTGGTGCTCAGTTATGGCTAATGCATCCTGAAAGTGAAAGGTATGTTTTAGTAGGAACTGCGGAAGAACATACAAAAGGCAATGCCGTTCTGTCCAAGGGGCGGGCAAGTGCTCACGCTGAAGCGGAATGTCTTTTGCCTGAAAATAGACTCCAGATAATCAAGTTTTTAGAAGAGCAGCAAAAAGGCTGGAAGATTGTCCAGGTATCAAGTGCAGAAAGCTGCCCCAGTTGTCGAGCCAAGCAAGTTTTGTTTGCTGAAGAGTTAATGGCACGACAGCTAATAGAAGAAAAAAGCTTTTTCGTATTGTTCAAAGGGACGTATCAGCAAAGTAGAGATGTCGCAGGATTCAGCGATATAGCCTATGACCAGGCTTTCCGGGCAATTGACTATCTTGATCTGCTGAATAAGAAAGATGGTTTGCTAAACATTGAATCAGCTTTTCACGCAGAGCCGTGGATAGCCAAGGAAGTCAAAGAAGGGCGCCTTGTTTATAACTCTATAACTCTTACGCAAGAGAAAGATGTTCCTGAAGCAGTAAGCTCTTTTTTGAAAAATGCCGGTCAAATTCCTGCCGCGATTATTATGAGTGACGTTGAAACCGTACTCGGATCAGCAGTAGACACTCGTGACTCAGGCTCTGCAATTAATGAACCTGAAAATACTGCGATCGTTCGTGCCTTGTATAATGCTGCATCGAGCCTGAGAGATAACGGTAAATTCGATTCATGGAATTTAGGCGGGGCTCGATTATACTCAAACATCAGGAATATAGGTCCGGTCGCTTATTCCGAATCGCTTTGGTATAACTTGTCGGAAATCTATGTGGTTGAGCAATATGCCACAGATCGAGTAGACGAGCTTGCGGAAGAGCTTTCAGGAATATCTAACAGGCAATTGTTTAAAAAAGTGGTAGCTGATTACGATAATGACTGCTGTTCATTGAATGTTGTTTTTACAGGTAACCCCGAGCAGCCGAATGTTGCTCATTTGTTGTGGAAGGCAAAACTAGCCAGAGGAAAGCTGGAGCAAGAACAGTCTAATAAAGCCTTTAATCTAAAAAAGAAGGCAGGGGCGTTATATATAGGATTGATTGGCGGCGAGAAGCTATCTATTTCGGAACTTGCCCATTTTACAGGCGATTTCTGCGATTATGATGGCAAGAAAGCTTCTGCCTGATTTGGGATGGAAAATAGATCAGAATAATGGTGGGCGGTGAGGGGCTCGAACCCCCGACCCTCTCGGTGTAAACGAGATGCTCTCCCAGCTGAGCTAACCGCCCGTAAAAATCAGAAGCCATATGACCAAGATGGTTTATAATGGCAATTGGCTTCTGATTTCAAGAGTTAGTTTACTAGTTAACAGCTTCCTTGAGCTCTTTACCAGCTTTGAACTTGGGTTGCTTGGAAGCAGGAATGTTGATCGCTTCGCCGGTACGTGGGTTGCGGCCTGTAGTAGCTGCACGTTGTGCAACACTGAAAGTACCGAAACCTACCAGACGAACTTCGCCACCTTTTTTCAGTGTGCTCTTGATGCCATCAAAAATGGCTTCAATTGCTGACTGTGCTTTTGTCTTTGGCAGATCAGCTTGTTTGGCTACGAAATCGATCAGTTCTTGCTTGTTCACGGGGACCCCCTTGGTTAGAAGTTAAAAAATTAAATTGGCCGAAAAAATAATTTAAACCGGCCCCCGAAGGTAAAATCTATAAAACCCTAGAGATTCCTGCCTTCGGGAAGATTTAATCTTTACCTGCTTTTTTTAGAAGATCAATGCCGAATCACCTCTTTGCCCTTATTTTCTGCAGTTTTTGGGCTGATTTGGGCGATTTCCCCATCTTTTTCTTCGGGCAAAGGCTCAGGCATGGCTATAAAAGCATGTTGCAGAACCTCTTCAATTGTTCTGACAGGGATGATTTCGAGGTGCTTTTTCACTTTGTCAGGTACATCAGGAAGGTCTTTTTCATTTTCGCTTGGTATAAGAACGACCTTGATTCCTCCCCTCATTGCGGCAAGAAGTTTTTCTTTCAAGCCACCAATGGCAGTTACATATCCGCGAAGGTTTACCTCTCCTGTCATCGCAATATCTTTGCGAACTTCTATGCCAGTAAGTGAAGAAATGATTGCAGCGGTCATGGCTGCACCAGCCGAAGGGCCATCTTTAGGGGTGGCGCCTTCAGGCACGTGGACGTGAATGCTGGTTTTGTTCAGTTCATCGAAATCGATGCCGAACTGACGCGCTCTTGACTTGGTGAGCATTTCAGCAACTGTAATCGACTCTTTCATAACCTCTCGCAAGTTGCCTGTTGTGGTCACTTTGCCTTCCTTGCCGGGCATGGTAACAGCTTCAATCGCCAGCAAATCGCCACCAAATTCTGTGTAAGCGAGACCGTTAACCAGTCCTATGCGATCCTGTTCTTCTATTTCACCATAGCGATACTTGGGCACTCCTGCGTATTTGTCCAGGCTACGGTCAGTAACAGTGACTTTTTTGCGCCCCTTCATCAGTATTTCCTTGATGGCCTTGCGACAAAGGTTGGCCAGCTCGCGCTCAAGATTGCGGACGCCTGCCTCTCTGGTGTAAAGCCTGACCAGTTTGCGCAGGGCGCCATCGTTGATCGTAAACTCTCCTTTCTTAAGGCCGGAAGAGCTCATTTGCTTCTTGAGCAGGTGACGCTTTACAATTTCAAGTTTTTCATCCTCCGTATAGCCGGATATACGTATAGTCTCCATCCTGTCAAGCAGAGGCTGCGGCATGTTCAGTGTATTGGCTGTACAAATAAACATCACATCGGACAGGTCGTAATCCAGTTCAAGATAGTGATCCTGAAACTTGCTGTTTTGTTCTGGATCCAGAACTTCCAGCAGTGCAGAGCTTGGGTCACCTCTCCAGTCAGATCCAAGCTTGTCTACTTCATCGAGAAGGAAAAGCGGGTTGCTGGTTTTGGCTTTCTTCATACCCTGAATAATCTTGCCGGGCAGAGCGCCAATGTAGGTTCTGCGGTGTCCTCTGATCTCGCTTTCATCACGAACGCCGCCAAGCGATACCCGAACAAAGCTTCTGCCAGTAGCCCTGGCGATGGATTGTCCGAGAGAGGTTTTACCTACGCCGGGTGGACCAACAAGACACAAAATAGGTCCTTTGACCTTCTTGGTTCTATTTTGCACCGCAAGATATTCAAGAATACGTTCTTTGACTTTTTGAAGGCCGTAATGATCCTGATCCAGAACCTTTTTGGCCATCTTGATATCTTTTTTGACCCTTGAGCGCTTGTTCCATGGAACGGAAAGTATCCAGTCCAGGTAGTTCCTGACTACTGTGGCTTCTGCAGACATGGGGCTCATTTGTCTGAGCTTGCGCAATTCCTGCTGTGCTTTTTCTTTTGCTTCTTTAGAGAGTTTCGTTTCTTCAATTTTCTTGTTCAGTTCTTCAAGCTCGTCGAATCCCTCTCCTTCGCCCAACTCTTTCTGAATCGCTTTCATTTGTTCGTTCAGATAATACTCGCGCTGAGTCTTTTCCATCTGACGTTTGACGCGATTACGGATTCTTTTTTCTACCTGAAGAACCCCAATCTCACCTTCCATGCAGCCATAGATTCGCTCCAGACGTTCGGAGGTGTCAGATATTTCCAGAAGTTCCTGTTTCTCTTCTATCTTAAGAGCCAGATGAGATGCGATTGTATCTGCCATTTTTGCAGGCTCTTCAATCTGATTAACCGCGACGATAACTTCCGGGGGTATTTTTTTGTTAAGTTTTACGTATTGCTCAAACTGGGCCATGACTGCCCGGCCAAGCGCTTCCAGTTCTTCGCTTGGCTGGGATGTGTCTTCGAGTTCCTCGCTCTCCGCTCTGAGAAAGCCATCTTCTTCGGAAATCTTCCTGATGTTCATTCTCTGGCCGCCTTCGACCAGCACTTTGACGGTTCCATCAGGAAGCTTCAAAAGTTGAAGAATAGAGCCAATAGTGCCCACCGAAAAAAGATCATCCGGGCCCGGATCGTCTACTGAAGGCGAGCGTTGAGTCGCCAGAAGAATCTGTTTGTCTTCCTGCATAACATGCTCAAGGGCACGCACGGATTTTTCACGTCCGACAAACAAGGGGACGATCATATGTGGAAAGACAACTATATCCCGCAATGGGAGAACCGCCAGAGCAGCTTCGTGTTTTTTCGTAGAACCTAGCATTAGTACAGATATTCGCCTGTTGATGATTAATAATTATTATGCCATGAAACAGTCCGAAGACTAAGCAACAATTGAGAATCTGTTTTTAAACTCGTAAAAATCAAGCTCTCACCGATCTATCAATCTTCGAAATCTGTTTATTTTTCGTCTTTTTTATCTTTATCGCCAAAAACTTCAGCTCTGGATTCTACAACATGATCGATCAGCCCAAATGCCTTGGCTTCTTCTGCGGACATAAATTTATCTCTGTCCATAGCTTTTTCAATTACATCAAGCTTTTGGCCTGTGTGCTTAACATAGATATCATTCAGGCGCTGACGTAATTTAAGGATTTCCTTAGCGGCAATTTCGATATCGGCTGCCATGCCACGTGCACCGCCAGAGGGCTGGTGGATCATTATACGTGAATTGGGTAGTGAAAAACGTTTATCGGCCGCGCCAGCAGTCATAAGGAGCGACCCTGCGGAAGCCGCCTGGCCAATACATACAGTAGAAACCGGCGGGCGAATATACTGCATCGTATCATACATTGCCAATCCGGCAGTAACTACACCGCCCGGGGAGTTGATATAGAAAGCAATATCTTTGTTAGGATTTTCGGATTCCAGGAATAAAAGCTGGGCGCATATCAATGAAGAGACGTAATCATTAACTTCACCTGTAAGGAAAATAATCCTTTCCTTTAGAAGGCGGGAATAAATGT
>CAZJRT010000027.1:0-12624 GCA_964548445.1 uncultured Pseudobdellovibrionaceae bacterium | reverse complement strand
AGTCCATTCGTTATCTCTATGATCACATACTGAACTACCATTATTTAAGATCAGATCCATGACAGTAGATGCATCCGGTTTATCAGTAACTACAGAAGCTTGTATCGCATTGTCATTAGCGACTGATTGCAAAACTTCACCATGGGCCCATATCCATTCGCGCTGATCCAGCGAAGTCCAGATTTCAAATCCTTCATCAGTACCGTTTACGAGGTATTGTCTGGGCGTTGCAACATAATGGCCATTAAACTCAGTGGCATCATTGAAGGGTTTACGTAATTTTTCAGTGTCCGGTAGAAATCTTTTTGTATTTTTTGACTGCCATTGTAAGGCGTCGAGTGTGATTTCACTTTTGGCTTTTTGAGCTTTTACATGCAGTTTGGTCACCATCATACGAAATTTTTCTTGATCAAATTCATTTTGAGCATATAGATCGGGTTCTATTCCTATGTCTCTTGAAAGAATAAGCTTGGCAGCGTTTAAAAGCTCTACATGCGTGAGCTCTGGCCACTTCCCCTCTGCTGCTGTATTGAACGCCAGCACATGAAACAGTCGAAGTGGCTGGTTTTTCTTTTCAGGTTCTGTGGGTTTGGGGAAGGTAGCCACCTGCCCTGCATCATAAAGAAGAACGCTTTTCTTTCCCTCATTATCGAAGCTGACAAAAACTCCTGTTTTTCCTATTTCAACTTCGGTAGATGAAGATGTGATTTTTGATTTTTCTTCACCGCTGACAGATGAAAGTCCATCATCAGGTAAATTTCCCGATATAACTTCTTTGCCCTGCATGCGAATACTTGATCCTGATTCATCGCTGATGGTAATTGTCCCATCTTCATCAGCTTCCAAAATTAATTCAGCCGAACTACCCCAATGCTCGACATGTACTTTGGTGTTGTTCTGATTGTGCGCAACTCTCGTATTCCCTTCCACATAACTGGGCCAGCGGCGCTTTTCAGCAAAAAGGGCATCCATGTTAAAGCGGTTTTCCCAGTTCTCCGCTGTTATTAGATGTTCGATAATTGCTTGTTTTTGTTGATATGTGATTCCCATAAAACCTCTCCTGTTCAGGCCGTTTTAAACTATTCTGTAAAAAAATTCAACCGATCAGGCGAACCGGATCGGTTGAATTAATTCTGTATAGTAATTTAGCGATTAAGGCGCTGGTGCAGCCGGTACGCTTACTACATTGGCGACATCAGTTACGGTTTCCTTGTCGCCCTTTTCGAAGACTTCGCTAAGTTCAGTCATTTGACTATCCTCTCGTTTGACTTTGAAGATACATTGGATCTTACTGGAGTAGAACAACACGTCAAGAAAGATGAATCAGAATTCCAAAATAAATTCCCTGCTTGAAATAATGTTGCGCCTGCGAGATCCTGAGCATGGCTGCCCCTGGGATTTACAACAAAGCTTTGAAACCGTAGCCCCCTACACTATTGAAGAGGCTTATGAAGTTGACGACGCCATCCGTCGAAAAGATTTTGCTGAATTAAAAGAGGAGCTTGGCGATCTTTTGCTTCAAGTGGTGTTTCATAGTCGTATGGCTGAAGAAGCCGGGCTCTTCGATTTTAATGACGTTTGTAATTCCATATGCGAGAAAATGCTGGCAAGGCATCCTCATGTGTTCGGCGACAGGGCTTGTTCCGGGAAAGATAGTGTAGATAAGGTATGGGAAGAAAAGAAACAAGCTGAACGTAGAGCAAAGAACCAGCTTAGCGCACTGGATGGCGTTGCCTTGGCCCTGCCCGCTTTAATGAGAGCTCAGAAACTGCAGAAGCGTGCGGCGCGAATCGGTTTTGACTGGCCTTCAATAGAGCCTGTAATTGAGAAAATAGATGAAGAGATGGCGGAATTGACTGCCGCAAGAAGCGAAGAGAATGAAGAACAGGTGCATGAAGAATTCGGGGATCTTTTATTCGCTGTAGTAAATCTTGGAAGAAAACTTGGCATAGATACTGAAACTTCGCTAAGAGATGCGAGTAACAAATTCGAACGTCGTTTCAGGGGAGTGGAAAGTCAGGTAAAGATATCTGAATTGTCCGGCGACCAAGCCGCTGATCTTGAATATATGGAGCAGCTCTGGGCCAATGAAAAAAATAGAGAGAAATAAATTAGAAGCTTACCCCATGCGGCTGATCGTTTTAACTATAGGAATTATTCTTACTATTCTAGGTATGGCCGAGATGATCCCGGCCATTGTGGACTGGCTCAATGGCAATCTCTATAACGCCGAAGTTTTTTTGTTTAATTCTGTTGGTGCTATGTTCCTCGGAGGAGCATTAATTCTGGCTAATCAGGGATGTGAAAAAACACTGCGGCTGAGGGAAGCTTTTTTTCTAACAACTATCAGCTGGATCTCCTTAAGCTTTTTCTCTGCCCTGCCCTTTTATATGTCGGATCTCCAGCCTGGTTTTACTGACGCTTTTTTTGAAGCATTATCGGGAATTACTACAACCGGATCGACTGTCTTTTCTGGTCTGGATGAAATGTCGCATGGAATTCTTTTATGGCGATCAATGATCCAGTGGATCGGTGGTATTGGTATCGTCGGTTTTGCTATCGTATTTTTACCTTTCCTGCGAGTAGGAGGAATGCAGCTTTTTCAAACGGAATCTTCGGATCGTTCAGAAAAAGTTATGCCAAAGACAGGAACGGTTATAACTCTGATATTTGTAGTATATTGCGCCATGACTGCTCTTTGCGGCATAACGTACTATGCTCTTGGTATGAATGTTTTTGATGCATTAAATCATTCGCTTACTACCATCCCTACAGGTGGATATTCAACGCATGATGCTTCATTCGGATATTTTGAGAGCCCTTCCCTGGAACTGGCTGCAACCTGTTTTATGTTCCTGGGAGGTGTACCTTTCATTCTTTATATCAAACTGATCTTTCAAGGAAAGTTCTCCTTTTTTCAGGATGATCAATTTAAAGCTTTTTCTCTGATGGTGCTGATCTTCATTCCTATTATGGGATTGTGGTTATGGCAGCAAACCGGAAATTCCGATAGCATTCGACTTGCCGCCTTCCACATTATTTCCATCATTACCACTACGGGATATACGTCAACAGATTACACCCTTTGGGGACCATTTGCCGTAATGGCATTTTTCTTTATTACCTATATAGGAGCCAGTGCCGGGTCAACCGCAGGCGGACTGAAGACGATGCGGGTTATCGTTGCTTTTAAGGCTTTTCAGCAGCAAATCAGCGGCCTGATCTTTCCACACAGAGTCTATGTCAGCAAATATCAGGGCAAACCTTTAGATCAGAGTATTGTTTCGAAAGTGCTGGGATTTCTTGCATTATATGTCGCTGCCAATGTCCTGCTTACAATTGCATTAGCCTTGTCAGGCCTGGACTTGATTACTTCAATCAGTGGAGCTGCAACAGCTCTGGCCAATGTTGGTCCTGGTATAGGTGAAATCATTGGCCCGGCAGGTAATTTTTCTGCTTTGCCAGCAATATCAAAATGGCTGCTTTGTTTTGGTATGTTGCTGGGGAGGCTGGAGATATTTACAGTTGTTGTTCTTTTCTCCAGTGCATATTGGAAAAACTAAAATGACGGGAGAATCTATTTCTCTCTGCGCATTTGCTCCTGCAACATCGGCCTGATAAAGAAATCATGCAGGTTATGCCAGAGTTGATCGTTAGCAGCAATCAGAAGTCCGCATCTGTAATCATTTATCTGATAGGGTTTTTCATCCCATCTTCGTACTACTCCTCCGGCCTCGCTGACCATAAGGGTTCCGGCAAAATGGTCCCAGGGCTTGGCCCTGCTGTAGATTGCAAAATCAGATTTTCCTGAAGCAACTCTCAAATATTCTCTGGCCGTGCAGCCCAAGGTGTAATAATTATCGATGACTTTCGAATTTCTTTTTAGCTGTTCTCGCCCAAAATCAGGAAAATATTTCTCATTAATGTGACCTGAAGCGCTGCGGATGCTTTCCGGCATAGACACATATACGCGTTGCTCGTTGAACCATGCCCCCTGCCCTGACTCGGCATAACCGAACGAATTATCAAGTATATCGTAAATCCATCCGTGCCTGATTTTGCCGTCAATAACACAGGCCAGCATTACTGCGAAATCTCTTTTGCCGTGAACGAAATTATGGGTGCCGTCGACTGGATCTATAATCCAGACCACTCCTGTTTTATCCGATAATGCGGCAAGGGTTGCTTCGCCAGAAGATACGGATTCTTCGCCTATCACAACAGAACCAGGATATCTGCTAGTAAGAAAATCTTTTAAAGCCTGTTCCGTTTCAATATCGGCGGCGGTTACCAGATCGTTCCTTCCGGATTTAGTGAGTATTTCATGGTCCTTTAACGACTTGTATCTGGGCATTATATGGATGGCCGCAGCTTCCGCGATGACCTTCATTATTTCGTCGCTATTAATTTCCATCTATATCCGACCGGTAAGGGAACTGATTTTCAAATCGCTGCATATTTACAGGTTCCATAAGAAGGCGCAAGTAGATGCCGTTGTCCAGATCTTCCCGTTCAATAACTTCGGCATGTTCATATAGCCATGACAGTGCGCGTCCATCTGCTGAGTTGATGGTGTACCCTGCCAGCTTTCTGTTACGGCCTACGAACTTTTCTATTTTTTCAACCAGCTTGTTTAGGCCTTCACCTGATAGAGCGGAAACGGCAATTACATTCTTATTGAATTTGGTGGTTCTTTCTATCTCGGATAATGCGTCGTTATCGGCGGTATCGATTTTATTAAGTACCTCCAGCACTCGTTTGTCGTTTTCGTACTCAATGCCAAGATCGTGTAATATGTTGACAACATCGTTTTTCTGGGCCTCTCTGTCCGGTCGTGACATGTCTCGTACGTGAAGTATGACATCAGCGTATCCTACCTGCTCCAGAGTAGCCCGGAAGGCTGCGATCAGGTGGGTAGGAAGGTCTGTTATAAAACCAACTGTGTCCGACAGGATAACAGATTGTCCTCCGGGCAAATCCAGTCTTCTCAAAGTTGGATCAAGTGTTGCGAAGGGCAGATCCTCAGCGAACACGCCGGCACCTGTCAGCCGATTAAACAAGGTTGATTTGCCGGCGTTTGTATAACCTACGAGAGCAACAATAGGGAAAGGTACCTGCTCGCGGCTTTTGCGGGCCAGATTGCGGGTGCGTCTGACATTATCCAGTTCTTTTTTCAGGCGGGAAATTCGATCAGTGATCATACGCCTGTCGATTTCCAGCTGGGTTTCGCCGGGACCGCCCATAAAACCAGCGCCGCCCCGCTGTCTTTCAAGGTGGGTCCATGACCGGACAAGACGGGAACGCTGATACTCCAGTTGGGCCAGGTCGACCTGCAGCGTGCCCTCTTTCGTTTGCGCCCGTTCTCCAAAAATTTCGAGTATCAGGCCGGTACGGTCAATAACCTTTGTATTCCATGATTTTTCAAGGTTTCGTTGCTGGGCGGGAGACAATGCTCCGTTAATGATAATCACAGATGGTGCCAGATCGTCTGCAACCTCTCTGACCGACTCTACATTACCTTTGCCCAGAAGCGTACCCGGATTGGCTTTCGTCAACCGGATGGTTTTAACATTCGTCACATCAAGGAATATGGCCCGAGCCAGTGCACAGGCCTCCTCGACCTGATATTCCACAGGTCGGTCCTGCCGCGAATCTGGCAATACCGGATGTATAATAAGCGCGGTTTCAACCATTAAGTCTGAATTGCCGGAGTGAACTCAAATTACAGTCTCAATCTCCGGTATCTTCTTCGCCTTCATCATAAAGCTTTAAAGGTCCTGAAGGCATTATTGTGGAAATAGCGTGTTTATATACAAGCTGAATATGAGAATCTCGTCTTAATAACAAACAAAAATTATCAAACCAGGTAACTATTCCCTGTAATTTCACACCATTTACCAAAAAAACCGTTACGGTGGCTTTTTCTTTACGAATTTTGTTAAGGAAAACATCCTGAACGTTTTGTGTTTTTTCTGCCATATCCCGAATTTCCTAATTTAAATTTTAGTTTTACAGCTATTTAACCATCATTCTGTCGTGTGGCAAGCGCTCTTTTCCAGACTCCCTATGAGAAATAATCCCGTCAAGAGCGATTGCAAGGTCTTTCAAATCTTCAAAAACGTATGACGGGCGATATCGTTCCGCCAGCTCCTTGCCTCCAACTCCATGCAGCATATAAATACTGGTTACGTCAGCCGCAATAGCGCATTCAAGATCGGTTGATGTATCACCAATAAACCAGATCCCCTGAGAATCATGGTTAACATTCATCTGGCCAAGTGCCATCAGTATGGGGTCAGGTGCCGGTTTATCCCTTTCGGCAGCTCCCGCTCCCACAGCGGCACTTATATATTTCTGCCAGCCAAGAGCAATTATGTCGCCAGCCAGTCGTTCATGGCGTTTATTACTCACCACACCAACTTTTACTCCGGCCTTGTTAAGTAATTTTAACAGTTCTTCAGCACCATCCATGATTACGAGTGAATGCACGTGGTTATCATCTACATAGGCGAACAATTTCTCTCTGATTTCTTCGGCATGCTCCCCATAAAGGTCTGCGAAAGCTTCTCTGGTGGATTTTCGCATAACTTCTTTAAATGCCATGTCGTCCCATAACTTGTATCCATACTCTCCCCTGACAAAGTTATGAGCTGATTTCAGGAACTCATAGCTATCAACCAAAGTCCCATCCCATTCCAGCAATACTGTATGCGGTAAAATATTGATTTTCTTATTTGTTGCCGTCACAGCAAATCCACCTGAACAGAGAACAGTCTTTCGATTTTACGTGCCTGAGCTTGTGCAGCAAGCACAATTATGCGGTCACCTGTACGGATTATTGTATCGGGCCTTGGAATGATTACGTCATCCTTGCGAACAATGGCCCCAATGATCACCTGATCCGGGAGCTCAAGTTCTTCAATTGGTGTGTTTACGATGGAAGAGCTATCAGAGATTTCGGCTTCAATAATCTCGGCAAAACCATCGCGGATATTGTGTAGCGCTTTAATTCGTCCACGGCGCACATGTTGCATAATGGAAGATACAGTGATTGATCTCGGAGAAACTATTGTGTCTATTCCGAGATGAGTGATTATCGGCATATAAATATTTTTATTCACCAGAGTGATTACTCTTCGGCACCCATATTGTTTTGCAAGCAATGAAGCCAGAATATTAGTTTCATCATCATTTGTGATGGCTATCAGCGTTTCTGTGCGCCCAATATCTGCTTCTTCAAGGATATCCCTTTCAAGTCCGTCACCATGCAGGACTACAACGTTATCCAATTGTTCGCTTAGGAATATTGCCCTGTCTTCGTTACCTTCGATTATTTTGATACGCAAATCTTTATGTTGTTTTTGCAGTAGCTGAACCAGATTAAAACCAACAGTGCCTCCGCCGGTAATTACCAGCCTCCTTGCTTCCGGCTCTTCATGTCCGAAGGCAAGCAGCGAGCGTTTCAGGTGTTTGGTGTCCACGCAATAGTATACCTCATCACCAATAAGAATCTGTTCGTCACTATCTGGTATTAAGGCCCTGGAGTCCCGCATAATGGCGATTACAGAAGCCCTGAGGTCTGGGAACAGATTGGTTAATTGTCTTAGCGGAGTGTTCACTACCGGGCACTGAGCATTACAGACCACCCCTACCAGATGGATTCTGCCATCAGCCATGGGAATGACATTCGTTGTCCCCGGAACGCTTAGTCTTCTTGCTATTGCTCTGGCAACTTCGACTTCAGGCGATACGATAACGTCTATCGGCATGTTTGCCCGGCTAAACAGGTTGGACCATGCCGGGTCCAGATAAGACTGGTCACGAACTCTGGCTATTTTTTTGGGTACATTAAACAGGGAATGTGCTACCTGACAGGCGACCATGTTTACTTCGTCTGAATAAGTCACAGCAATAATAAGATCGGCGTCACTTGCTCCGGCCTGGTCAAGGCTATCAGGGTTTGATGCATGTCCGACAATTCCGTTAACGTCAAGGCTGTCGTTGATTTCAGAGATAATATGGGGGGTGTTGTCTATAATCGTAACGTCGTTATCTTCACGGGCCAGATAAGCTGCGACGTTATATCCTACCTGTCCTGCTCCACAAATGATAACTCGCATCTTTTTCTCGCTGCTTCCATGACCCGAAAGGTAATGGCTTAATATTGTGATTGCTACCCGGCTTTACGAATCTTTTCCGGAGATGATTTTTCCGCAGCAGAAGATTGCTTTGAACCGTGGACAACTTCCAGTGTTTTCAGTTTCCTGTGCAATGCGGAACGCTCCATCCCGATGAACTGGGCCGTTCGGGAAATATTACCGTGAAAGCGTTCGATCTGCGAGAGCAGATATTTTTTTTCGAAATATTCCCGGGCATCTCTTAAAGGCATGGAGAGAATATCATCCAGCCTGTCTATACTGGCATTGTCCTGTGATGAACTTATGCCGATTTCCGGTGGCAGGTGCTCTGCCTTGATAATGGTTTCACTGAGGCCGTGCATAATCATTATCCATTCGATCATATTTCGAAGCTGCCGGATATTCCCTGGCCATTCGTAGCATTGCATGGCAGCTATGGCGCTTTGCGAAAATTCACGGTTAGGCATACCGCTTTGATGTGAATACTGTTTCATGAAATGATTCGCCAGAATAGGAATGTCCTGTGCACGTTCCCGCAAGGGGGCAATCTGGATCGGTACGACGTTGAGCCTGTAAAAAAGGTCCTGCCTGAACTTCCCTTCTTCCATGTTCTTTTGCAGATCCCGGTTTGTGGAAGCGAGAATACGGACATCGACCTCGACAATATCTTTGCCGCCCAGCCTTTTAAACTGTTGTTCCTGAAGTACACGAACAATCTTACCCTGTGTTTCCAGTGGCATATCTGCAACTTCATCCAGCAGGAGTGTTCCTCCATTTGCCTGTTCCAGGACGCCGGGTTTGCCTTGTCCATTTGCAATTTTGTCGATACCAAATAATTCGGCTTCGAGGTGATCCGGGTGCATCACTGCACAGTTAAGCACAATGTAAGGACCATTGGCTCTTGAGGACATCTGGTGCAGTACTCTTGCGGTGACATCTTTGCCTGCACCAGGTTCGCCAGTAATAAGAACACGGCTATTGGTCGGCGCCACGCGGGAAAGTAATTGCTTTACCGAAGTGACCGCATGAGATTCCCCGATAAGATCAACATATTCCCTGTTACGTTCTTTTAATGCATTCAGTTCATGTTTCAGAAAAGCATTCTCCAGAGCTCTTCTGATCAGCAAAATAAGCCGGTCTGTTTTGAAAGGTTTTTCAATAAAGTCATATGCCCCTTCTTTAATTGCAGTAACAGCAGTTTCGATATTGCCGTGGCCGCTTATCATTACAACTGGAAGATTCGGTTGTTTGGCTTTGAGACTGCTAAGTACTTGCAGGCCGTCATGATGACTGTTCTGCAGCCAGATATCCAGGATCACCAAATCCGGGGTTCTTTTTTCAAAAGCATTGTATGCCTGTTCAGCGTTATGTGCCGAGCGGGTAGAATATCCCTCATCTTCCAGAATTCCCTGGATTAGCAGGCAAATATCTTCTTCATCATCTACAATAAGTATATCAGCTGTCATAAAATCCCTCACGCAGCAGTCTTTTTATTATCAAGTAATGCTTCCGAAAGATTAAGCGGAATTCTCATCACGATAGCCGCACCTTCAGGGGCTTTCCAGGAAGGTTCGTCCTTCAACCACTGGGGCGCACCAATGAAGAGCTTTCCTTTGTGGTCCTCCATGATCTTCTTGACGATAGCAAGTCCGAGCCCTGTACCTTTTTCTTTCATGGTAACATAAGGCTCTGTCAGTCTGGAGAGCTCATCTGTTTTCGGCAGCCCCAGGCCATTATCAGTAACAGTAACAGCTATGTCACTATCGATCCGGTTAATAAATACGGTAATTCTACCAGATTGTTTATTTTCGCCATTTGCTATTCGGCTTTCCACTGAATCAATAGCGTTCTGGAGCAGATTGGTAATCGCTTGACGAAACTGCTGTATATCACATGTGATCGTTAATTCTCGTTCACTTTTCAAAGGCCCTTCGATACTAAAATGAATTCTTGAATGTGCATGCTGTTGTAACAGCATCAGATCACGGATATGAGCCAGTATGTTCTCTTCCTGCATAACTGGCTCAGGCATTCTGGCGAATGAAGAAAATTCATTGACCATCCGTCCAATGTCCTCGACATGCCGGATGATTGTGTCTGTAAGTCGTACAAAAGTATCCTGCTCTTCAGGAATATGTCCGGCATATTTTCGCTTTAGTCTTTCTGCGGAAAGCTGGATGGGAGTCAGGGGGTTTTTGATTTCATGAGCGATGCGCCTTGCGACATCAGCCCATGCAGCCTTGCGCTGGGCTGATTGTAACTCTGTGATATCGTCGAAAGTTAGTACCGCTCCTTTGTCTTCTTCGCCAATAAGCTCGATAGCGATACGAACCAAAAGCGTCCTGCGGGCGCCTTCTTCAGTATAAAAAGGTACTTCGGATTGGGTAATACGACCTGACCTTGAGTGAGCTTCTTCCAGTAAAGGGCCAGTTTCGGGAAGCACTGCTGTTATGTTTTTGCCGCTAAGCTCTTTGCCATCTATCTGAAGAATTTTTGAAACCATATTGTTTACTAGAGTAATATCGCCCTTCTCGTCTACGCCGACAACACCGGAGGAAACGCCGGCGAGAATAGTTTCGGTAAACCTGCGTCGATGATCGAGCTGCCGGTTAGCGCTTACCAGTTCATTTCTCTGGTTCTGGATTTGACTGGTCATTCGGTTAAAAGAGCGAATCAAATATTCGAATTCATCGATACCTTCACTTTCATTTACGCGTGCTGTCAGATCTCCCCCACGGACCCTGTCCGAGGCAGCTATCAAGGAGCCGATAGGAGTTACAATTTGACGGGCAAATACCAGTCCAAACCACATAGCTGTGAGGAGAAGCACCAGTGCCACGACAGTAAAAATCATCATCGCTTTGAACTGGAGCCCCGAATATCTTACCTGAAGCTGTTCGTATTCATCCGCAGCCTTGCGAGTATCGTGTAAATGTGAAAGCACAACTGGATCGACCATGCGTCCCACATAAAGATAGGTGTTTATGAAGTTAGTGAGTTTGACGAGTGCGCGTATCCTGTCATCGCTGCCTGCTGTGATCAAAACCACATCGCCATCTTGCGCCCGTTCTAATGCATAATCAGGGATCAGATCGGCTTCGAGGGTGAATGTCAGCCCGGATTCCGCCAGTACCCTTCCTGATTCGTCAAATACAATTGATTCAGAGAAATTCCTTAAGACTGACTGAGTCCTCATCAATCTGTTAAAGGCCGTTTCGTTGCTCATCAGTAAAGAAGATTGCCGATCGAGGTCAGTGGCCATGGCAAGAACGTCAGCCCGGATTACCTGCTGGTGCTCTGCCAGATAGGCTTCTGCTACGGCTTGAGATTCCTGAACTGCTGTGCTTACACGTTCGCTAAACCAGGTCTGGATGCCAAAATGGAAGAAATATGCAGAAAAGACGGTCATGATAATAGCCGGTGTGGCCGCCAGAAAACTGAAGATCAAGACCAGCCTTACATGGAGTCGGGCGCCGGCAGTGCCTTTTTTGTGCCCACTCCATAAAGCTACAACTCGCCAGGATATAAGCGATACCAGAAGCAGCAGGATTATCAGGTCGGCATTAAGCAGCCACATAATGGTCTGCGGATCATTCCCGAAAGGAGGCATGGACTTTAGAGCGCCATACGTTGCAAAGCCGCTTGCTATCGCAGCCAGTCCAAGAAAAAGTGCAATTTTTCTTTCCCAGCCGCTTCTGCGAAATACTTCATAAAAATAAGGTATGCGCAGACGTCTTGCTCGCCGTTTTCCGGCGATTGTGGCAGCACTTTCCGAGGAGGGGTGAGGCAACTCTTCCTTGACGGTTTGTAACTTTGAGATTATCCACAGTTTCTGCATATTGCCGGAAAATATACTTCGCTATGGAAATTACATCAAGAAAAAGATGCTTTGTGGTAATTTTGGCTGCCGGTAAAGGTGAGCGGCTTGGTGGCGCTTTGCCCAAACAGTATCTTAAAATTGCAGGTAAACCTCTACTAAGATATTCGGTAGAGGCCTTTTCGCAATTGCCATTTGTCGATGAAGTTAAAGTCGTTATTGATTCTGCTGATCGAGATTTGTACGAGCATGCGGTAGAAGGGTTCCCGCTTCCTGCCCCTGTATGTGGCGGCGCATCAAGACAGGAGAGTGTTTTTAATGCATTGAAATCGCTTGAAGCCTCAGAAAAAGATATAGTTCTTATTCATGATGCTGCTCGTCCTCTTGTATGCCGGGAAGATATTGAGCGGCTTTGGGAAAGCCTGCATGATCATCCTGCCGCCTCACTGGCCTTGCCGATTGTTTACACTCTCGTAAAAGAAAAAAACAATCTCGTAAGCAAAAGACTGGATCGTAAAAACACCTGGGCTTTGCATACTCCCCAGGGTTTTCATTTTGGATTGATAAAATCCTCTCACGAAAAGACCAGGAGTAAAAATTATACAGATGATACGGCGATTATACAGCAGATGGGTGTTCAGTCGCGTCTGGTAGAATGTTCTCCGGATA
>CAZJRT010000026.1:0-12893 GCA_964548445.1 uncultured Pseudobdellovibrionaceae bacterium | reverse complement strand
GCACAAAAAATTATCCTGACGCCCTTGGGTAAGACCCTCCCCCCTGACCTCCATGCCATAATGAAGACGATGCTACTGTGGCCACCTCTTCTTTTGCCCTGCTGCTCTGATAAGGCCGAATCGCAGCTTGCCTTGCCTTGCGGGCTCCGATCAGCTCCTGATAAAGCTTTTCGTAATTCTGTGCCATTATCTTATCTGTGTATTTTTTTTCGAAACACTTACGTATTCGACTTCTATCCAGTGATGGTATTTTTTTCACAGCCTCGACGGCTTCCTCTACATCATCTACGATAAAGCCTGTAACCCCATCCTCTATGATTTCCGGTACAGAACCACAACGAAAAGCAATCACCGGCGTTCCGCAGGCCATGGCTTCTATCATTACCAATCCGAAAGGCTCCGGCCAGCTAATCGGCATTAGCAAAGCATGGGCCTTTCCAAGGAAATCGCTTTTTTCATGCTCGGCTATTTCACCAATATATTCAACAAAAGGAAAATCAAGTAACGGCTTGATCATCTTCAGATAATAGGTTTCATTAGATGCTGATTGAGTACAGATCTTTGCTGCGATCCTGATGTCCATTCCCGTTTTTTCTGCTATTCCTATTGCACGTTCTGCACCTTTTTCAGGTGAGAATCTGCCCAGAAAAGCCAGATACTCCTGATTACCTTCCGGACTGAACTCGTAATATTTTTCAGGGATGCCATGATAAATCGTCCTGGCAAAGTTAATTCCAGCCAACGGGAGGCGTTGATAATTAGAGATCGAAACCAAAGGAAAACGACAATAAATCTTGTAGAATTGCCTAAGCCCTTTTAAATCCAGCCTGCCATGAAGGGTCATAACGGTCTTTTCAGGCATATCTGCAAATACAGGCATTGGTAAAAGATCCATGTGCAGATGAATAATATCGAAATCGTCAGCCATACTCCGGACTTTTTCAAGCATCCTGATAGAATCGGCCATTTCACAGTTTATTTTACCTGTGTCCAAACGAGCTGCCATATCTCTGCAAGGGATCAGTTTGCCTTTTACCTGACTATCGCCACTGGCAAAGACAGTAATTTCGTGGCCGGATCGTACCAATGCGTCTTCGAGATAAGAGACTATTCGTTCAGTTCCGCCATAACTTTGGGGGGGTATGCTTTCGGTGAGGGGGGCCACCTGGGCGATACGCATCTGGATTCCTCCCGCTTATTAAAATCACAAGACCAACATCAGAAATTCTTTGTTGGTTCCGGATTTTCCTAATAACCGGGTCATGATCCACGAGCGTATAACGGCAAAAGAACTGTAAATGTGCTTCCTTTACCTAAACCAGCGCTGCTTACCTTAATCGACCCACCATGCAAATTGACGAATGATTTTACTAATGTAAGACCGATCCCCAATCCCCCATAAGCACTGCGAATATTCTCGCTGGCCTGAGAAAACATCTCAAAAATATAGTCCAGCTTTTCTTCAGGTATACCGATGCCATTATCCTGAACATTGATTTCTACATTTTCACCGATTATTGAAACACTTAAATTTATTTCACCGTTTGCCTGGGTATACTTGGATGCATTATGTAGAAGATTTGCAAAAACCTGTGATAAACGAGTGGTATCCGCAAGTACCGGGACCTCATAATCTGGCAAATCGACAGATAAAGTTTGTCCTCTTTCATCTATCAGAGACCGTACGGTATCTATCGAAGTATTGACTATCTCCCTGATATCCTGAGGTCTGGTACGAAGTTCTATTTTGCCTCGGGTAATACGCGATACATCCATCAAGTCATCAACGAGTCTGATTAAATGACAGACCTGACTTTCCATTAGCGGGGTCAGCTCTTTTTTTGCATCAGGATCATTAGAGGATCTCTTGATTATCTGGATTGCATTATAAATTGGGGCAAGCGGGTTACGAAGCTCATGGGCCAGAACTGCAAGAAACTCATCCTTCCGGCGATCATTTTCCAGGAGCTTGCCCTGACTTTCGCTTAGTTCTTCCTGCGAACGATGCAGCCATTCCGCCCGCATCTCAGAATCCTTGCGCGCTCTGGCCTCTAACCAGGTCATGGCCGAAATCAAAAAAGAAAAGAATAAACCGCTGGCAAAAATAACTGGGGCCAGCCCTCCGCTCGATGAGTGTTCAAACTCCGGCTGGTTTGTAAAAATTACTGTCCATGTGCGCCCGGCGACCTGCAATGGACGAACAGATTTGAATCTCGGCTTAAAGTCATCAGGTGAATAACTATCTTCACTAAAAGAAGTATAAAGCAAACGGTCAGTATCCGGCTCACTTCCATCATAAACTTTGATGTCCATGGCAAAACCCGGTGTTCCTGAAAAAATGCTGTTTAATAAATCTTCGGCCCGGAATGGGCTGTAAACAAAGCCCAAAAGGCGTTCATTCCTCTCTTCAACAGTTTCAGGTACAGAGCCTGTTTTATAAACCGGTACATAAATCAGGAATCCCGCCTGCACATTTACATCAATTTCCTGGACCAGCGTCACCCGCCCAGAGGCAGCAGGCATTCCAGTATCGCGCGCCCGGGCCATTGCTGCTCGTCTGGTCGGCTCTGTAAACATGTCATAACCGATAGCCGCCTTGTTTCGCTCGCCTAGCGGCTCAAGATAGGTGATGACGTGATATTCTTCCCTCTGATACATGGGCCACACATTGAAAGAATTTTGCCCTTCCCTGCGTTGACGCTGGATAAACTGATCGAGCTTGTCCGGCGGTATCCTTAATGACAGTCCTATACCCTGGATGCCCGGATAAAACTCATACAGTTCCAGCCGGGTAATATAACTTTTAAACTCGTCATAGGCGATATGTTCGCTTGCGGCAAAAAGGCCAGCCGTCGCACGAAGCATTGCAACATACATATCCAGATGAGAAGAAATGTTGTTCCGGGCAACCTCGGCACGTGTCTGGAAACGCAATGTATCCTTGTTCAGTTGAGAAGAGTAAAACTGCCAGGTAACTACAATAGTTACAGCAAAGCACAGCAGAAACACCCTTAATGGGCTTCTCATTTTGAATAGCGATAATAAACCCGGAAATTTCCCAAGCACGTCCTGTATCTACCCACAGCTATTATTTAGCCATTTATTGTTTATAAATTGTTGCAGCTTAAAGCGGGGCGCAACTCCCTTCTCGCGAACTAAACATTCGAACACGATCAAAGGTTCCAATTAAAAAACAAAAATATATGATATTTTTTTAAGCAAGAAAAACAGACGCTTACCTGGTTACTGTAGTAACTGAAGAAATTTTTCTCCAGCCTCCAGATCTCTAAGCACCGCGGCTTCCCGCCGTTCCTGTTGTGGAATTTTGCCATAAAGAGATTCGTTATAAACTTCGCTTTTGTAGTTTTCTTCAACATGAGATGCAGCAAATACAGATCCCGATGTCATTCGTCCCTTAACCAGAGCCAATCCTAAAATGAACGAGCCCGTCAATGCAGTTATCATCTGTATAACTGTCAATTGGTAATCATCCATATTTTCAAGAAGAATCCTGGCATTCTCTTTTATCTGAACTGGTTGCGTGACCGCCTTCAGTTCACAGGTGGTCAGCGTATCTACACCCACCTGTTCACTAAACCATGCCAGAACAGGATCCCAGATTTCCCGTTGCCTTCTGGCGAGTTCAGCAGGTTTTTCCGCACGATAACAGATAAGATCAGTGTCCAGATAAGCCAGCATCCCGTCTACAAAAAAATCCCGATCAGACATAACCTTGTCTAATGTGGTATATAAAAGCTGGGTTAGAGGCATGGTGTCCGGGATTATAGTACCGGCCTGTTCCTGCCATTCCATTGCAACAGTATTTGCCAGTTCTTCTGTGGGTGCCCTCAGGACTTCGCCATGAGGCGTTTTAACAGGACGACCATCCAGGCATATAGCAAAACCACCCTCATCATGTTTTCTAATTACTGCTTCAGCGTAAAAACGTTTCATTGTTCTGTCACTGTCATTGCGCTTGTGTAGTCCCTGCAAGCCTGAGCATCTAACTCATTAATAGCAAATACTACGGCATCAAGCGCGACCTTCTTCTTCTCGCTGGCATCTTCCAATTCAAAAGAAACCTTTTCCCGATCAACCTCTATAGAAGCTTCAAGAGCGCCTAAATCTGCACCTTGATATTCAAGTCTTGTAATTGATAACTGAAAAGAAGCTTTTTCCATTTTTTCCAGATCAAAATTCCAGGTCTTTTTAAGGCACTGAAGAAAACCTAAAAGCATTCCAGCTCTGCCGCTTTCAACAAAGTCTTCTACCTTCATGACCGGAAAAGACATACTTCCGCCGATCCGGCCACTTTCGTTCTTCGGCAGCAGAAGGGACAGATCAGCGACAGTTTCACCGGATATTAAATGTCCATATAATGTGTTTTGATCTTCCGCTTGCACTTCCAGGCCCATATCGCCGTGAAGGACCTCCATATCATCGAGGGACATACGCACCCCCCTTATTTCCCTTCCCTTTTCTGAAATATATGCCGGCACGTATTCTCCGGTTATTTTTGCTGGCCCCAACGTTAGTTCATGGTGGAAAGTCTTTGGTAATCTGTAAATATTACCAAACCTGTCATCGTTAAAAGATTCCAATGGCGCCTTAATAATTACAGGTACAGAACCATAAGCTCCCGTAGCCTTGAAGAACGGATTGCCCTCTTCAGTCAGAATTTCTGCCTTTTTCAGATTTAATTCACCAGGCCCCAGGACACCCTGGTCAACGTTCAGATCGACCACCTCCAGATCCAGCACGTTGCCCCGGGAAAGGAACACATCCCAAAAACGCAAAAGAACCATTATGCGTCCTGCTTCAAGCCACGGTTCGGCCTTAGCCTTCTTAGCCTTCTTAGCCTTCCTAGCCTCTACCTCCTCTTCCGCCTCCTTCTTAAGCGTCAGATCAGCAATATCCATCTTTACCAACGGAAAAACTGAAAAATCTTTAAGATCCCCGATACTGGCATAGCTACCCGATGCTTCAGAAAAAAAACGTTCCAACCCCTCTTTAAGCTGAGGGTTGCTGCCTTTCAAAGTTGATGCAAGCCACAAACCTGTGCCTCCCATCAACAGAACAATCAGAACGAAAATTATAAGAATCCGCGTTGTTTTATATATGCGGCTACCGGGCATCACGAACCTTCGGGTAATTATCTAAAACTAAGCGCGCCTGTTTTCTTGAGCGCCTTACACAATGTCATGAAATCACATATTTCAGCAGTAATCTCATTTGAATCAACAAGCTGCCAGAATGCCCTTCTTTCTTCCAGAAAGTCAGAAGATTCCGGCTCTATCGAATCCGGTTTAACTCCCGGCGGCAAAAGAGGAACCGGAACGCATTGTCGCTTTGCAATACAATCAATGTATCTTCTTTTTGAATTAATATGGCCGCTTTCAATGCGCATTGCTGTTCTCGCCATCTTGTTTCGATATTCCCTCAATGCTTCCTGCACATCAATAAAATAGGTCTCTGATATTTTTTTCATGGATGAACACGCGGATTTGTATTGACGTTCCTCAAGAGCAGGCTCGACGCAATCGCGGCTAAATCTGACCCAGTCAGGTTTTTCAAGATATGACGCTATCAGATAATCTTCAAACGGCGGATAACTATCTATATAAAAGTCCAATGCGAAAGGCTTGTTACTGCGCGACATTGAGACATATTCTTTCCGCCAGTTATATTTGGCCTGGGAAAAAATGATGACGATAATTGCTAAAAACAACGCGAAGACGGCCTTGCCCAACCGCACCTTGTTAATGCCGTAAAAAAACAGAGCCATAAAAAGGGCAAAAAGCACAATAAGTACAATCTGTCCATTCTCAAAATAATTGAAATCCTTAATAAAAAAGAAGATACCGATACTGCCGAAAAGAATAGAAAGAATTGCAGCCATTACAGGATGGCTGACTTTTGGTTTCGGAGCTAAATCCAGATCTTCCAGATCATCGGTCACTTGCGCGTTCCCCCCTAAAGCGAAAACTGATCTGCTTCAAGATTCACAGAAAAACCCAACGCTGTCCAGCTTTGCCTCAACTCATCGGGCAAAGGAGCATCGAACTGCAACATCCTTGAGCCGTTCGGATGAGGGAGCACCAATCTGCGAGCATGAAGATGCAGTCGTGGCGCGACACCTTGCACGACCGGCGCTTCATCCGTTTGTTCTAACTGGTATTTTTCATCGCCCAGAATCGGAAAGCCTGCCGCTGCGGCATGAACCCTTATCTGATGTGTACGCCCGGAACGTGGCCAGAAAGCTATAAAACAAACTTTTTTCCCAGCCCTTTCCACTACAGAGAAATCAGTTAAAGATCTCTTTCCGTTCTCAGGATCTATAATCATCATATCTTTTGTGGGGCCAGAGCCCTTTGCCAAAGGCATGTCAATCGTCCCCTCGTCACGCTCAGGGGATGGCATAACGATCGACCAGTATGTTTTGCAGACTTTACGGCCATTGAACAACTTACCTAACTTGCCAGCCATCTCCCGGCTTCTTGCCAAAAGCAAAACTCCCGAGGTATCGCGATCAAGCCGGTGGATTAATCGTGGCCGCCTGCCTTCGCCGTCCTCAAGATGAACAAGCAAGGCGTCAATATGACGGGCAATCCGCATACCGCCTTGAGAAGCAATGCCGTGCGGCTTGTTAATCGCGACAATATCTCCATCATCATAAATAACCAGTGAGCGGATATAATCCGCGTCATCCGGCATGGGACGAAACCACTCATCGTCTTTTCGTCCTCCGGAGAATGGAGGGATGCGAACCTCCTGACCGGCGGCAAGGCGGGTATTGGTATCGACTCTTTTGCCATCTACCCGGATCTGTCCCTTACGGACAAGTTTTTGCATAAGGGAAAAGGGCATTTGCGGCAGATGCTTTTTGATCCAGCGATCCAGGCGCTGGCCATCATCATCCGGAGCCACAGATATCTGACGAACACCTGCCATCAGCTTAAAGCACGCACTAGCTGGAGCCCTGTAAACAGTGCACCAATTGATACAAGTACTGATACAGCCATATAAATCATGGCGGTCTCCAAACGCCCGCCCTCATATAAGACCGAGAAATCCAGCGAAAAAGTGGAGAAAGTCGTAAATGAGCCCAGGAAACCGGTTATCAGCAGTAATTTGATTTCAGGCGGAGGCTGCCAGAAATGCGCAAAGGTAGCGATGAGAACTCCCATCAGGAAAGAGCCCAGCACGTTAACTGTGAAAGTCCCCCAGGGGAAATTAACGCCCAGCCAGTTGGCCATACCTGTATTTACCCCGTGACGAAGTAATGCGCCCAAAGCTCCACCTGCTGCTATCGATATAATTGAATACATTTTTCTGTTTGCTCCCGGAAAGATTCATGACATCCTCTTGGCGTTCCTGCAACGGTTAAGTTTATGTCAGATTACAGCACTATTCTAAAAGGTATTTTTCTATCCATATCGGGCTTCTTCCTGTTCTCCATGGGAGATGTTACTGCAAAATTGCTTAGCCGTGATTACGACGTCTTTCAAATAGTATGGGTATCTTCTCTGGCTAGCCTTCCTGTTCTGGTAGCAGCAGCCCCCTGGATGGGAGGCTTAAAAAGATCCATCATAACCAAAAGCTGGAGAATTCAGTCATTCAGGGCGTTACTTAATCTTGTTACCGGTCTTCTAGCCATTTACGGCTTTTCCATGCTGCCCATGGCAAAAGTGTATACGCTGTTTTTCTGTGCGCCGTTTTTCACCAGCATATTATCCATTCCCATACTGAAAGAGCATGTAGGATGGCATCGCTGGCTGGCCATCAGCGTCGGTTTTTTCGGTGTGCTAGTTGCCTTGCGTCCCGGCGCCATCCCGCTTGACCCGGCGTCCATAGGCATTCTTTTCGCCGCTGCCATGATCGCACTGATTAACCTTCTTGTGCGGGTAATGGATGACCGCGAAACCTCGTTATCTTTTGCCATGTACCCGGTATTGCTGAGATGCATAGTTCTTGCGCCATTCGGTTTGATACTGTCCGGTCTTCCATCGGCCTATGATGCTTTTCTTTTTATTGCCAGCGGTGTAAGCGCAGCATTTGGTTTTATCTGCGTAGCTTTGGCATTCCGCTTTGCTCCGGCATCGGTCGCCTCGCCATTTCATTACACGCAGATTGTCTGGGGAATAACTCTTGGCTATTTATTGTTCGGAGATATTCCTGACAGGTGGACCTTGACAGGGGCGGCAATAATCGTTATCAGCGGCCTTTATATTATATACAGGGAAAACCGGCCGCAGACTGCCGCCATTCTGCCCGCCAATGCGGAATAATTGTTATTTTTTAACTCTGCTTTTAACAGCCGCATCAATATCCAGAAACTTATAGATATCTGCATCTATTCGAGGCTCAATTTCCTGCATTTCCGCCAGCTCCAGCTTGGCAAGCGGACAGTTATTTTCCTGTGCCAGCTTCACTATCCGGCCAGTTACATGGTGAGCATCCCTAAAGGGCATTTTTAGTTCTCGCACCAGCCAGTCGGCAATTTCAGTTGCGCAGGCATAGCCTTCCTCAGCGGCGGCTCTCATGGCTTCAGTTTTAAAGGTAGCGCTGCTTAACATCTGCCCCATGGCGTCAACGCACAGGCAAATGGTATCAAAGCTTTCAAATACCGCCTGCTTGTCCTCCTGCATATCCTTGTTATACGCGAGCGGCAGGGCTTTCATAACTGTTACAAGCTGAACAAGATTTCCTGTAAGTCTACCGGTTTTGGCTCTTATCAGTTCTGCGGCATCCGGATTCTTTTTCTGCGGCATTATAGAGGAGCCGGTAGACCACTCATCAGACAGGTCGATAAATGCGAATTGCGGCGTCGCCCAGAGTATTATTTCTTCGGCAAGACGCGATAAATGAAGTCCGCACTGGGCGCAGCAATAAAGGAATTCTATTGCAAAATCGCGTGCGGAAACAGCATCCATGGTATTGCCCATCGGAGCATCAAACCCCAGCTCTTTGGCGGTAAATTCACGGTCAGTCGGAAAACCTGTTCCTGACAGTGCACAAGCACCAAGAGGAGACTGATTGAGTCTCTTGCGGCAATCTTCAAAGCGGGATCGATCACGCTCAGCCATCGCCCTGTAAGCGTCCAGATGCATGCCGAGCGTCACCGGCTGAGCCACCTGCAAATGGGTAAAACCCGGCATAATGTCTTCGTGATGTTTTTCGCTTAAAGCCGCCAGCAGGTTTTCAAAGTTATTCAGCTTTTGAGTACAGGCGTCACAAGCCTCGCGCACCCAGAGCCTGAAGTCGGTCGCCACCTGATCATTTCTGGAACGCGCAGTGTGAAGTTTTCCAGCGGCATCGCCTATCAAATCTTTAAGACGGCCTTCGATGTTCATATGGATGTCTTCCAGCTCGGTTTTGAACTGGAATTTGCTTTCGCTGATTTCGCGCTCGATCTGGTCAAGCCCGCCAAGAATAGCTTCTCCTTCCTCAGCAGAGATAATTTCCTGCTTTACCAGCATGCGGCAATGCGCCTTCGATCCTTCGATATCCTGCCGCCACAGCCTTTTATCGACATCGATGGATGAATTGATTTGCGTCATCAGCTCGGAGGGCGCGGACTCAAACCTCCCTCCCCACATTTTGTTTTTTTCAGACATTCCTCTTTTCCTTTATCAAGTTGGCCATCCGAGAGAAGCCGAGGGATGGCCACTAACGAGAGGAATAATAAGCCCGCAGGCGCACTGCATTAATCTTGATAAAACCTGCCGAATCCTGCTGGTCAAAGCCGCCATGCTCGTCCATTGATGATAGTCCGGCGTCATACAAGGACTTATCGCTCTCTCTGGCGATTGGGTAGGCCCTTCCCTTATAAAGCTTCAGCGTCACCTGCCCGTCTACATCCTTCTGGGCCTGACGCACCATGGATAGAAGAATATCCATCTCCGGACAGAACCAGAAACCGTTATACATCATGCGGGCAATTCTGGGGGCCAGATCATCGCGTAAATGCATAACTTCCCGGTCCATCGTCAGACCTTCCAGATCGCGCAGCGCCCTGTGCAGGATAGTACCGCCGGGCGTCTCGTAAACCCCGCGGGATTTGATGCCGACAAAGCGGTTTTCAACCATATCCATCCGGCCTATACCATGTTTTGCGCCAAGCTCGTTGAGGAAACTGAACAAAAGCAGAGGAGATGTTTCGCTGCGTCCCAAAGCTTCAGCTTTCACAGGAGCTCCATCCTTAAAAGTAAGCTTTAGAATATCAGCCTCATCAGGGGCTTTTTCGATAGCCGTGCTGTGGCTGTAGACCTCTTCTTCGCATATGTGATCCGGGTCTTCGAGAATTCCGGCTTCGTGCGAAATATGTAGTAGATTCTCGTCTTCGGAATAAGGCTTGCTGCGGGATGCTTTAACGGAAATACCGTGTTGGTCGGCATATTGCAGCATATCGGTTCTGCCTCTGAAGCGGCTTAAGAACTCCGGCATTTTCCATGGCGCCAGAACCTTGATATCCGGCTGGAGCGCATAGTAAGCCAGCTCAAACCTGACCTGATCATTACCCTTGCCGGTACAGCCGTGACTTACATAAGCGGCATTTTCTTTCCGGGCAATTTCAATCTGCCGCTTGGCAATGATCGGACGAGCCACGGAAGTTCCCAGCAGATAGCGGCTTTCATAAACTGCATTAGCCTGAACCGACGGGAACACATAATCCGTAAGAAATTCTTCTTTAAGGTCTTCGATATAAACGCTGCTCGCGCCATTCGCCAAAGCCTTTTCTTTAGCGGCCTCAAAATCCTCTTTCTGGCCGACATCGGCCAGAAAAGCCACAACTTCATCCCCTTCTTCCAAAAGCCATTTAAGAATGACCGAAGTATCAAGCCCGCCTGAATAGGCCAGTACGACTTTATTATTATCCATTATACCTTTTCTCCATTTCTTCAACCCTGCTGAATTATCATGTCATTGCGAACGAATGTGAAGGATCTCCCTGACTTCCCGAGATCCTTCGCCTGTGGCTCAGGATGACAGGGTTTTTACTCGCCCCTAAGATGCATTGAACGAGGCAATAAAATCCAGTATTTTCCTTTGGACTTCATATGCCCGGCCAGATATTCGGCACGAGGCCCATAGCCCCAGAACACATCTCCCCTGATCGCTCCTTTGATAGCTCCACCCGTATCCTGTGCCACCATTAACCTGCGAACCGGTGGCTGCCCATCAACCGGCGGGTCAAGATCCACCCAGAGCGGCATGCCATACGCCAGTTTCGTACGATCCACCGCCAGCGAGCGTTCCGGCGTCAAAGGCACTCCTTCTGCTCCCAGCGGCCCTGCCCCTTCCAGTTCACGAAAGAACACATATGACCTGTTAGTGTTCATTATCATAGCCGCCTGATGCGGGTTGGCCTCCAGCCATGCCCTAATGGATTGCAACGAAACGTTTTCCTTCGTTAGCTCTCCGCGTTTGATAAGCTCGCGGCCAATTGCATAGTATGGATGACCGTTCTGGCCGTCATAACCGACCCGAAGTTCTGTACCATCGGCCAGAATTATCCGGCCCGAACCTTGTATCTGCAGGAAGAACACATCCACCGGATCTTCTGCCCATGCAATAACCTTGTCCTGAGCGGGGGGCAGTTTACCGGCCACGATATCAGCCCGGTCCTCATAAGGTTTTAGTTTGCCGTTATTTACCCGCCCCGCGATCCTGTGCCCTTTTAGTTCATCACGGAACTCACCAAGATCCACCATCACCAGATCATCAGGCCGGGCGCGGACCGGCGTTTGATAGGGACCTTGCCGCTGCATCGAACCCCGCAAAGACGGTTCATAATAGCCGGTGAACAGCCCTTCCTTGTGTTTGCCCGCCATCACCTGCCATGGTCTGAAATGATCTTCAAAAAACTTTTGGGCATGTCCTGTATAGTAAGAGAGTTCCCTGCATGGAGCCTGCCAGTGATCATAGACGCCAAAAACCGAGCCGAAAGCTTTATCCGGTTTATTCTGCATAATCCGGGCGCATGAAATTTTAAAAGCCTCCAGAGCTTGCTCGTGACTATCATACTGCCAGCCCGGTAAATCGGAAAAGCTTGCCGGATGGAGCTTCAACGGCGCGTCTTCGGGCGGCATGCCTGTGGTGCAGGAAGCAACCAGCAAAGCGAGTAAAATTAGTATTTTTTTCATGTTAGCCATTTTATCTCAGTCTTTAAATTCTGCAATGAAAAAGGCCCCGATCTCCGGGGCCTTCTATAAACTTTGCTATTTCATAGCGTATTACAGATTATTTTGACATTGTGCCTGAGCAGCCAGGATTTCAGCTTGCGAAGAACCAAAGCTGAAATTAACCGACTGGCCAGCGTTAGCACTTGCTATCGCGTCTCCCCAGCATGCCACTTCGGCGCCACCAGCGGCTGGCTCAATAGCGGCCAGATCTTCAGGTGAAGTCCCTTGCTCTTCGTCTTCTTCACCGCCAGCTGCCGGAGCAATCGCATTAAGCAAAAGCTCAGGTCCAGCAAGATTAGGCAGGCCAAGAACGGTCACTCTCGGGGCCGAAGCAATCGCTGCAAACGGATCAACGCCACGGAAGATGTCTTCCTGATTTACGAACGGCACGCGGCCAAAGAAAATCAGTCCAAGATCGTTGTCATCAAGGAAGTGATAGACTTTAGCTTCCAATGCATCGAACTGGGCCTGGGTCAGAATACCCGGACCGAACGGCGAATATGCAGGAACAAAACCGTCAAAGCTGACATTCAGAGCGTTAATTACTGTCGGCTCGTCAGGCTGGAACAATGCCCGGTCAAGCAGCTGTACATAGTAGCGGGTCTGACCGGAAAAGATCGTTTCACCCAGCGAGTTACCGTAAATGCTTAATGCTCTCGGGTCCGGATTTCCGGCAAGGTCAAAGGTCATGCCGTCAACGCCGCCAAC
>CAZJRT010000025.1:0-13279 GCA_964548445.1 uncultured Pseudobdellovibrionaceae bacterium | reverse complement strand
AATATTATTGGCCAGAGTGATGCCAAGAAGGCTGTGGCGATCGCGCTCCGTAATCGCTGGCGCAGGCAGCAGCTGGATCCTGAGTTGCAGGAAGAAGTATATCCTAAAAATATTCTGATGATCGGTCCCACAGGTGTAGGTAAGACTGAGATTGCCCGCCGTCTTGCCAAGCTGGCACAGGCTCCTTTCATCAAGGTCGAAGCCACGAAGTTCACAGAGGTCGGTTATGTAGGCCGGGATGTTGAATCAATCATTCGTGATCTGATGGAAATATCGCTGCATATGACCCGCGAGAAAATGCGTAAAACTGTTAAAGCGCAAGCCGAAGTCTATGCCGAAGAGCGGGTGCTGGATGCGCTGGTCGGTCAGTCTGCAGGCGAGGGGACGAGATCTTCTTTCCGGGAAAAGCTGCGAAATGGTGAGCTTAACGACAAGGAAATCGAGATCGAGGTTCGCGATAACTCCAGCCCCATGCCGAGTTTTGATATTCCCGGCATGCCGGGTGCTTCGATGAGCATGGTGAATATTGGTGACATGTTCGGCAAGGCTTTCGGCTCCAGAACCCGCCCGCGGCGGACGACTGTTGCTGATAGCTATGAAGTGCTTATAGAAGAGGAATCTGACAAGCTACTTGATGAAGACAAAATCGTTGCAGAAGCCTTAAAGCTGGTAGAGCAAAATGGCATTGTCTTTGTTGATGAAATCGACAAGATAACTGCACGTCAGGATTTTCGCAGTGGTGACGTTTCCCGCGAAGGTGTACAGCGTGACCTTCTGCCATTGATTGAAGGTACGACAGTGGCCACCAAGCATGGTACTGTCCGCACAGATCATATCCTGTTTGTCGCTTCCGGCGCGTTTCATTATGCCAAGCCTTCCGATTTATTGGCTGAATTGCAGGGGCGTCTTCCCATCCGGGTAGAGCTTCGGGCTCTGACACAGGAAGATTTCCGGCGGATCCTGACCGAAACCGATGCCTGCCTGATCAAGCAATACAAGGCATTAATCGGTACCGAAGGAGTGGAGCTGGAGTTTGATGACAAGGCGATTGATGAAATTGCCCGTCTTGCATTCGAGGTAAATCAGAAAGTCGAGAATATCGGGGCGCGGCGTTTGCTCACAGTGATGGAAAAACTGCTAGAGGAAATCAGCTACAATGCCAGTGATCGCGGAGGCGAGGAAATTACAATCACAGCCGATTACGTCCGCGAGCAGGTCGCTGAACTGGCGGGTAGCGCTGATCTCAGCAAGTTTATACTTTAATTTTGGATCATTGTTCCTGCCCTTTCCTGCGATAATTTGCCTGGGTCATCGCGAGGAGGGATGGTAGCGCTCCATTTTCTTTTAACCGCGGAGACGCGGAATACGCGGAGTTCTCCAAAGCTGTCATTCTGAGCCCGCTCTTGATGCGGGCGAAGAATCTCATTCTAAAGGGAGATCCTTCGCTAAACGCTCAGGATTGTAAGGGTTCACTAATTCACTGATAGTTTCGTCATCCCGTTGGCGTCTGGCCACTTGTAAAGTGGCCAGACCAGCACAAACGGGATCCATGATGTGAGCCGCTTTGCGGCTCTCCTTTTGTGGATTCCGGATGTATAAGCAAGCCTGAGGCTTGCCTCCGGAATGACGGCGCCCTTTATGGCAGCGAATTAGTGAACCCTTACAAGGATAACAAATCTTCCGGCTCGCAAGACGGAATAATCAATCCCTCCGCACGCAGCGTACGCCGCGGTTGAAGGTCTTATTGTTGTAGCCCTGGTAGCCATTGCTAAAGTCCTGGATCCAGGCGATAGTGGTAATGTACTCGGTCGAAGACCAATAGTAGCTGGTGGTAAAATTGCCTGCTGCACCGTCATTAATAGCCTCCCTGTTTCTCCATAATAGGTCCAGTTCGGTCCGTGCCGGAAGATACCAGTCCTCATACCCGCCGTCGGTCAGGTCTTCACACAGCTCAAAAGCGGGAAAATCAGACAGGGTACCCTGACGGTTGGCGTGGTTGACCTTGCCGTCCTCTACTGAATCATTCGGGGTTATATCATCGTCTCCCGTGGCGTTCTTCCACTGGCTCGATGTGCTTTGATCGCTTTGGGTCGTATAAAGCGGCTCGCAATTGCCGCTATTGGCATAAACGAGCCATCCCGCAAATACCGGATCAGGATTGTTGCCATCATCGCCGTCATCGCAGATATCTCCAACATTGGGGCACAGAGAAGGCGCTGTACAATGCGTAATTCCCGACGCAGCCGATTCCGAACGGATACAACGGACGTCGTAGTTGTTGGTCTTATTGGCGCGGTTCTGGCCGCCACTGTTAAAGTCCTGGTACCAGGCGTTAAAGGTATTGGACTCGGTAGAAGACCGATAGTAGCTGGTTGTAAAGCCGCCTATTGCGGCTTTGTTGCGCCACAGCAGGTCCAGTTCCGTTCTAGCCGGCAGGTACCAGTCGGTAAAGCCGCCATACGTCAAATCTTCGCACAGTTTAAAGGCAGGAAAAACGTTTGGATCTGCGATATAATCGGCTCTTACTATAACTTGGCTATGATTGATCTTTCCGTCCTCCGTTGAGTCAGTGGCAATGTCATCGGTACCTGTCGAGGTCTTCCACTGAGCGTCAGCGCTCTGATCAGCCTGCGGCGCAAATACCTGTTTGCAAGTATAGTCATCATAAAATAACAAACCCGCAAACACCGGATCAGGGTCGTTGGCAGCATTGCCATCATCGCAGACATCACCGATATTGGGACACAAGGGAGGAACTTTACAGCCGCTATTAAATCTTGTGATCATTGAGACCCAGTCTGAACCATTGCAGAACTGCGGCACCTGGGCGCCATCGTTAAAAATTATCGTGCCTTCCGGGGCGGACGGGTTGGTGCAGCTGCCACCGGCTGAAGTCAGGATTTCACCAAGCGCTATCCAGTCCTCACCATCACAGAACTGCGGCACATGGGCGCTGCCGTTATATATGATCTCTCCCTCTTCCCCGGTCGGGGCCAGGCAATCGGCCAGAGCCGGATTAGAAGCTGAAAAAAATACAGAAAAAATAAACAGATAAATAAAATACTTCATGCCGCAGCGCCCTTTTTTAACATGAATTTAAAGAAAAACCCCATATCTCAATATTATAAGCGGTAAAGCGTTAATAAAAGCATTAATTACGCACTTACAGGCCGCAGCGAAGTTTATTCAATCTGTCATGCCCTTAGCTGCGTTTTCGTCGAAGCAGAACGTAAAAAGCGCCCTCGCCGCCATGCTTTTGTCTGGCGGGCGAGACATCCAGCACAATTTTATCAAGTGGAGGGGTACGAAGCCATTCGGGGAGTTTTCGGCGCAACACTCCGGGTTCAGGCGAGAGCCAGTGATTGTCTGCAATCAGATTCCGTCCTTTGCCTGTAACAATCAAAACAAGTCGATCCCTTGATTCATAGGCTCTGCAAATGACAGATCGCAATTCATCCAGTGCCTGACTTTGTGTCATTCCATGTAAATCCAGTTTGCGATCAATTGGGATTTTGCCCCGGCGAAGCTTTTCGGCTGTGCGCCGGTCAGTCCCCGCCTGGACTTTGCCTGGTAGAGAAGCCTGATGGCGTCTTGTAACATTTGCTTCTTTTTTTCGGTGTTTTTCTTTTTTTGCGGTTTGTGCAGCCGGTTCTTTCGGGATTGAGATTTCCTTTGTTTTCTCTACGTCTTTTGTTACCGAGAGCCACAAGAGCAGCTCTTCCCGGCTGGGAAATCTTCCATGCTTTTTGTTATTGCCATTCATTTTTACAGAACCCGAAGCCGTAAACATTGTCGATATATTAACTATCAATTATGATAATATTTTACTACGTAAAGAAACTGAAAACCTGATCGAGCATATGATGAAAAGATCTTACAAATATATTTTCGCAAAAATTTTATCTGTTTTTTTGTTCATAGGGCTGACATCTTTTTCAGTAGAACCTGCAAATGCGCATGATCCGGTTTCATCGTCCATGGAGATAGGTTTTGCATTTTATAAAATGGCCAATACCTCACCAGACTTTCAGAAATGGATGATGGAATCGGAAGAATACAAGAATGCCTCTTTTGGTGATAAGACCAAACTTCTTGTTAAAGGCATTGATGACATGAGAAAGCAATTCCATGCTTTCGCTCCTGAAGAAGATCAACTGATCGTCGGTGTTGATGGAAGAGCGGTTGTGCTGCCTTCGGCAGAGGATTCGCGCTATCCGTATACACTCAATCTGTTGCTGGGTGATGATGAAGTTGATTTCTTCCCGTATGAAATTGCCGGGGAGTGGATTGCTGTAGTGGTCAAAGACATGCCGAAATATCTGACCCATAATCTGACCCAGGCCAATTATGATCAGATCCAGCACAATCTTGGAATGCCGCTTCCGCTTACACTGAAAAAGAATATGAAGATTATCTTCAAAATGAAGCCTGTATCGGTCGATGCAGAAAAGCCATTGGCCATGAACGGACATGATTTCTGGCTGATGATGGCTGAGCCCGCAACGGTTTCCTTATGGCGCAGAGATAGTTTCGTTTGGGAAACAAAGGCCTCGTGGTACAATTCTGATACGGAAATTGAACTCCGGAAACTCTTTCGGGAATAGGCGCAAAGAAATGTTTTCACGTCTTGATCCTCTTTTTAAAACCAGTTTCAGGGAAACAGAACAGCTGGATACCCGTCTTGGCATTCGTGAGGACGAAGAACGTGAGGATCCCAATAAAGGCAAAGAGCATAAGCGAAAGGAAGAAACTTCAGAAAGCGTAGACGTAGCAAGTGTTTCAGTAGAGGCGCTGGCAGGTTTTCTTCGTAACCTGATGACCACGGAAGATGTTTCTGCATATATTCCCGAAGACCAGATGCCAAATGGTTCGCAGGCCGCAGCCAAAGCTGCCAGCGCCTATCAGAAAATGGCTGATCGTTCCCATAGTTCACATCCCCCCGTTTCTCAGGGCGTGGATACAAAACTAAGTCCTCAGGAAAAGGTCCTTATTACCCGCTTGATTGTTGATCTGGATTATCTGTCTCAGCACGGGGTTCGCCAGCTTGCCATAGGCAACAGTAATTCAGGATTGCTGGAAGGGTTTATCGAAGCCGCCGAACGCGCCAAGGAACAGCTGGGCTGATTACTGGAGGCCAAGCTTATAGCCGTTTCCGGAAGTTATGATATATTCCGGGCGGGCAGGTTCAGGTTCTATTTTCTTGCGAAGCCTGTATATATGTGTCTCCAGAGTGTGAGTTTCCACCCCGTCCACAAAGCCCCAGACATCCTGGAGCAGGGTCTTGCGATCCAGAGCGATGTCTTTGTTGTGATAAAGAGCCAGAAGTATATCTCTTTCCTTATCAGTCAGCCTTATTTCTCTGCCGTCATTTTTAATGACCAATCGGTATTCCCTGGGCAGGAAATCATAAATGCCCAATTCTATTAGCGGCGGGATTTCAAGGAGGCGTTCATGTGTGCGGATCATCCGGTTACACTGATCAATGAAAGCGCCCAGTCGAAAGGGCGATGTCATATAGCAGTAGCTAGCCGAATTGTTTCCATTTACGGAATTATCTGTTTCGTTATTGCAGATAATAATTTTGTTTAATTGATTGCTATTGCAGAAATCTGCACCGGCACAATTTTCCATAACGACAAGAATATGCAGTGTTCGGCTATTCTCTTCCGGCTTTTGGTCGGCGCCGGGATTCTTCAGCACCAAACAGTCCCAAATACCGGGAAGTTCTTGCTCTAAAAGAGTTTCGAGAGGTTTGTCCAATCCGATTAGATAGAAATTTATTTCTGGCATCCTTCTTGCAGCCTTTTTCCTGAAAGCATACAGGATAACAGCCATGATTGCATTTGACGGAACAAATTATATGCACTCGCAAACCGTTACCGGATCAAAAGATACACCGGTTCATAATAGCGGCAAGGTTTTTCGTACGGAAAAAAGCGAGCGCATGGGTGGCAGTGTTCCTGTATGGACACAGGAAAAGACATCAAAGGAAGTGGTGGCCAGCCGCCTCGCTCTTGCAGAAAGAACGGGCAGTACCCGGCCTGATGGAATTGATAATGCTCTGGCCTATAGCCCTTCGGAAAAAGAGAGTGCTCCCGGAGATGAATTCTCTTTCGGTGATATCGTCGACATGGTTAACCCGTTGCATCATATCCCGGTAGTAGGCAGTATTTACCGCGAAATTTCCGGCGATAATATAAAGCCAATTTCAAAAATTATCGGCGGCGGCGTGTTCGGCGGAGCAGCCGGAGCAGCCAGCGGACTGGTGAATGTTATTATCGAGGAGGAAACAGGCAAGGATATTCCAGGGAACGTTATGTCCTTTGCATTTAAGGACGGTGAGGACCGGCCAGTGCCTGACAAACCTCATTATCGCCTTGACAGGACGGCAAAACGCCTTGCGAAGTACGGCGTTGCCCCCACAGATTTGCCGGGCTCGGCAATCGCCTTCGCCGATCTTGGTGCAAGGCGCAGTGCCTATGAGAAAGTCGATGCTGCCGAAGGTCGTACGTCCGGTAGTGTCATGAAGCAAAAAGAATTGCATTACGAATATAAAATGCCCCGTGAGCCTATTACAGAACTTGGCTTTTCCGAGATGCGGTAATGTTTTTGTTACCGATAGTTAAGGCCCATTTTTCTGAAGTTCCGACGCAAGGTGGAAGGATTAACATCATATTCAGCAGCAAGATCCGAAACCTTGCCATGACCTGACCGGAGCAATTCATAAGCAGCAAGAACATCCTGTTGCGACAACTTGGCAGGACGCCCAAATGATTTGCCGTTTAATTTTGCTGCATGCATCCCGGCTTTTGTTCGTTCCGCTATTAAAGCGCGTTCAAACTCAGACATGGCTCCCATCATATGGAAGACGAGTTTTCCGCCGGGGGTAGTAGTATCTATTGATTCCGTAAGAGAGATAAAATCAATCTCGTGCCTTTGGAAATCATCGAATATTTCTATCAGATGCCTCAAGCTTCTTCCCAACCGGTCAAGCCTCCACACGACAATTGTATCGCCGCATTTGATGGATGAAAGAACCTGATCAAGACCGGGACGGCTGGTGGTGCTGCCAGAAACACCAAGATCTTCATATAACAATTCACATCCGGCTTGTTTTAAAGCCTGTATCTGCAGATCAAGATGCTGTTCTCCTGTTGAGACCCTTGCATATCCTACTTTCATATATCGACAGCCAGTAAAAAGATAGTTACAAAAAATCAGGCAAATAAAGTGCAGAAACCTTCCTTTGTGCCCGAAGGCTCCTTCGTGTATTAGAAAGAGCTGATATTCAATATTAACTTTAATAATTCACTATATCTATGTAATAATTAATATTGGAGCTCAAAGGAAAGGGCAAGCAATGGAATATGATTACTTAAAGGGCACAAAGGAACCTTTTTGCACGAGGCTTAAGGCCACCGGCTTGGGAGGAGGTTTTTACGGAACTGCTATTGTAGCGGCTGCAATTATAGCCCTGCATTTTAATACAGCCTTTGCCTCCGAAGAAATCGTTTTCCGCTTTACCGAGGAGCAGGCGGGCGAGGCTTGCAAAGCATGGATCAAGGGAAAGAAAGCTGATCCTTTTTCGGTCATCAGGAGCGAGGACGACAATTACGCTCTCGTGTGTCTTGAGCAGGGCCACTGGACGCTTCTTAAGAAAGGAGTTCACGACGGCGACAAGCAGCAATGGGACCCGGTGGAAAGAGAATATCACAGCAAGGAGGTGCAATAATGAGGCCTTCCCTGATCTTTTCCGGTGACATTCTCTCCCTTTGTTATTCTGATTACCTCGGGCTGAAGAATCTTTTCCGGTTACATCTTACAAAGATCCTTCGCTGCGCTCAGGATGACATTAAAGGTAAAGGTAGTCATTGCGACCCCGGACTTGATCCGGGGGAAGCAATCCAGAACTCCAGGAACTGGATCGCCGCGTCGCTAACGCTCCTCGCGATGACGTTTTTTATGACTTTCCCCGCTATGGCTGCCGATCCGGGCGATGCCTGCACTGCGGCACAGGCGGATGCATGGGAAGTTTCAGATTCCGATACCGGAATTCTTGTTCATTGCGATGGCACACAGTGGAGAACGAAGGAATTGATCGATGAAAGCGGGGCCGCCACCTCCCGCATCAAGCAGGTGATAACTTTTGGTGATGACACAGCCACCTGTGATTCCAATACTGCGGGCACAGTAAGATACACTTCTGGTTCTACATGTCTGAATTACTGCAACGGGACGGAATGGATAGAAATTGATTGTGAAACAAGCTGCACAACGGCAATAAGCAATGTTGATTCCGCTTCCATGGCTACGATGCCAGGAGATACAATAACTATTTCAAACTATGATGCCGGAGATTTGACCTCTCCAATGCTGTTCGTTTCGATAGCCGCAGAAAATGATGGTAGTACCGCTCCAAATGTTCTTAGCGCTACCTTCGATGGTACGTCAATGACATTGGGAGTTTCGGAGCACCATAATACTAATCTGGATAAATATGCCGCTTTGTACTATTTGACCGGCGCCACAGGAACCGGGGATATTGTTATTACAATGGATCAGGATGTAGAGGCCTTGGAGGCCGTCGCGTATATGGGACGATGCATCAAGCAGCAAGGACCTGAAGCAACGGAAACAAATTATATTTCTGATTTGGAAATCAGCACAGATATAACCACACTGACAAATAATGCTCTTATTGTAGATTCTTTTGAACATGGCGGAAATCAAACACTCGGGGTTACAGGAGCAGATCAAAACCTTATTTACCAGCACAGTACGCCGACAGGGGAATCAACTACACTGGGGGCCAGTTACAAGATTGCAAGTTCTACCGGTTCTCATACGATGGGCTGGACATCTACCGGAAGTAATCACAATGCTCATGTAGTTCTGGCATTTGAAACCCTGGAAAGTAGTAGTAGCAGCGGTGATGGTGACTGGACAATTGACGGCTCTGACATCTATCACGAAACCGGTAGCGTAGGTATCGGCACCACCAGCCCGGCTGCATTGCTTGATGTTGTAGGTGGAGTGCGGGTCGGTAACGACACCGGTTCATGCGCATCAAACAATGAAGGCACCCTGCGCTACAGCAGCTCGACAGAACACTTTGAATATTGCGATGGTTCAAACTGGGTGCGGCTCGCTACCTCCGGCAAAGTGCCGATGGATGGCCTCATAGCGCACTGGAAATTCGACGAAAGCTCAGGCATCACCGCCAGCGACAGCGCGGGAAGCAATGACGGAACTCTTGCCAATATGGACGGCTCTACCGACTGGGTAAGCGGCAAGGTTGGCAATGCTCTTGATTTCGATGGAACTGACGATATTGTCAATGTAGGTTCGCCTTCAGCTCTTGACGATCTGACAACATACAGCATCTGCGCCTGGGTCAAATGGCGAGCCAGCACCAATGATCCCCGGATTTATGTCAAGGACGACGGGACGGGGAGTAATGGCGTGCGGCTTTCCCTTGATGAATACAGCGAACGCCTTGTTTTTAGGCATGGTAGGAGTACGCAAGACGGAACATGGACAAGCAACGACGATAGCATGCCCATAGATGATGAGTGGCGCCATGTATGCGTTACCTATGATGCGGGCAGCACGGCGAACGACCCTTCCTTCTATATAAACGGCACATCTTTCCAGGTTACAGAGATGGATACTCCTTCCGGCTCTGTTGACTCGGACGCTTCGTATGACGCCACTATCGGCAATCGGCCCGATCTCGCCCGTACACTTGACGGACAGCTTGACGATGTGCGCGTTTATAATCGTATTCTTTCTGCGGATGAAGTCTCTACTCTTTATAATGGCGGTTACATTAGCGACGACACCGACGATGACTGGGAAATTGACGGCATTAACATCTACCGCGAAACCGGCAGCGTAGGCATCGGCACCACCAGCCCGGCTGCATTGCTTGATGTTGAAGGTGGAGTGCGGGTCGGTAACGACACCGGTTCATGCGCATCAAACAATGAAGGCACCCTGCGCTATACCGGCGGCGATCCGCCATGGGAATACTGTAACGGGAGTGCCTGGGTCCCTTTTGAGAGTGCCGGGGCGGGCAGTTCGGCCCCGGCAGGAGGCTTGGCCAGTTACTGGCCCTTGGATGAAGGTAGCGGTTCCATAGCTTATGATACTATTGGTGGGAATTACGGGACCCTTACCGACATGGACCCGTCTACTGACTGGATAAGCGGCAAGATCAGTAAAGCGCTGGATTTCGATGGCACGAATGACTACGTCATGACAAGTGCTTCAAATCCTTATGATTCATATGATACTGGAACTATCGCCCTCTGGTTCAAAACAGCTTCGGATCTCACTGTGCCCTTGGCGAATAATCTGACACTTCTGATGTATTCAACAACGTCCACTTATGTATCCCCAATGTCATGGACAATAAATGAAGACACCGGTTCATTACAGCAAGGATGGAAACCTCAAGGAGGAGGTGGAAAATGGTCGAGCATTTCAGGTACGACCGATGTTACAGACGGTTTGTGGCATCACGTTGCATTCGTGGCCGATGGAACCAACCGGGTAAAAATTTATCTTGATGGCGTGGAGGAAACAACTACATACTGGGAGGAGGATGAGCATTCTGGGGGAGAAGAAAGCGACTTTATTGCTGATATACAGTACATATCTACGTATGACCATCAAATGGGAATCGGGCTTTGGTTCCGCTCATCAGAACAAAAAAAATTTTTTAACGGGCGGATGGATGATATTCGCATCTATAACCGCGCGTTAAGCGCCTCGGAAATCGAACAGCTTTATAATTATACCGGAAGCATTGCCTATCCGGGTGCCGGCTGTCAGGCTCCCGCGCTCTGCCCCAATGTTGGGGATGTGTGCGATGACGGCAACTCTGGGAACAACCCCGACCCGGTATTTGCGGGGTTTATGGTCTATGAAGATTCATCATGTGAACCCTTATATACTGCACAGAGCAATCAAAGCACATCGAGCCAGTGGAAGATCTCCACCGGTACCGATGATATAACTGACGAATCCACAGAGGACGGCAGAGTCAACCACGATAATCGCGGCGGCACCCTGTCTGATTTTCCCGCCTTTGAGCTGTGTGAAGACCTGACCGACGGCGGGTATGAGGACTGGTACCTTCCGGCGCGGACGGAACTGGACCTGCTGTGGCGCAACAACGCTGCAATAGGCGGCTTTACAACCAACTCCTATTGGTCTTCTACCGAGTCCAATACCTCTAACGCCTGGCGCCAGGACTTTGACGTTGGCGACCAGAGCAGCCACGGTAAGACTGACCTCTACGACGTGCGCTGCGTGCGGAGAGGAAACGTTGCGCCCAGTTGTCCGACATCAGGTCTGGTTGCATACTGGAAACTAGACGAAAGCAGCGGCTATACAGCAAGCGATTCTGTTGGCGCTCATGCTGGAACCTTAACAAATATGGACCCGGCTACTGACTGGGTTAGCGGACGGCTGAATAATGCGCTCGATTTCGACGGCGTCGATGATTACGTTTCGATTTCAGATGCTCCCGAGCTAAGCGGCGGACGCGACTTGAGCTGGTCTTTCTGGGTCTATGTTGCAGATGACAGTGGAAGACAACACATAATCAAGAAGGATTACAGCTCCTCAAATAAAGACTGGGGATTTAAATATGACAATCAAAAAATTCATTTTTACTATGAAAACGGCGCAGATCATGACGGTCCTTGCAATTGCGGGGTTTCGCAAACCATTAATACGAACCAGTGGCACCATATAGCTGCTACTTACGAGAATTCCAGCAGGGAATTGCGCTTGTATGTTAATGGCAGCCCGGGCGGTATTTTCACTTTGGACTATAGTTTGCCTGATACTGATGCAGAAGTAATGTTCGGGAAAAGAAATTACGAAAGCACAGACTTATTCCAGGGCAAGCTTGACGAAGTATTTATTTACAACCGGGTTCTCGGCGCAGCGGAAATTTCCGGGCTGTATAACAGCGGTCACGGTTGCTACTAGCGAATTTGCATCTATTGGCCTTCTACCGAGTACAGTAGTAGTAACGCCTGGCGCCAGTTCTTTAGCAATGGCTCCCAGAGCAACTACACTAAGACCAACACCAACGACGTACGTTGCGTGCGGAGGGATTGATTATTCCGTCTTGCGAGCCGGAAGATTTGTCATCCTTGTAAGGGTTCACTAATTCACTGATAGTTTCGTCATCCCGTTGGCGTCTGGCCACTTGTAAAGTGGCCAGACCAGCACAAACGGGATCCATGATGTGAGCCGCTTTGCGGCTCTCCTTTTGTGGATTCCGGATGTATAAGCAAGCCTGAGGCTTGCCTCCGGAATGACGGCGCCCTTTATGGCAGCGAATTAGTGAACCCTTACAATCCTGAGCGTTTAGCGAAGGATCTCCCTTTAGAATGAGATTCTTCGCCCGCATCAAGAGCGGGCTCAGAATGACAGCTTTGGAGAACTCCGCGTATTCCGCGTCTCCGCGGTTAAAAGAAAATGGAGCGCTACCATCCCTCCTCGCGATGACCCAGGCAAACAACAATAATTGAGTCCTTTACATCCTCTCCGGAATACTGATCCCGAGCAGTGACATTATCAGTTCCAGTTGGGCGAGAGTCTGCTGGCATAATATCAGGCGGCTGTCTCGCAATTCCTCATTCTCTTCGGACAGGATATGACAGGCGTTGTAGAATGAGCTGAATTGCTGTGCCAGACGATACGCATAATCACAAAGCAGGTGAGGGGTATAATTACGCAACGCTCCCTCAAAAATATTGGGCAGTTCCGCCAGCATCAGCGCAAGCGGTCTGTCAATATCGGTTGGAGTAATGCGGGCGTCTTCGGGGATTATGATTCCCCGTTCCTGCGCCTTGCGCATCATCGATTTGATCCGCACTGCCTGATAAAGCAGATAAGGGCCGGTCTTGCCTTCAAAACTGGTGAAACGGTCGAGATCGAAGATGTAATCGGACAGCGGGTTGTTTTGAAGGTCGGCGAATTTGATCGCAGCCACAGCTACAAGACGGGCTACTTCCTGACGTTCTCCTGCCGGCATATCTTCGGCAAGATGCGCTTCGTCCAGGCGCTGGGTGGCTTTTTCAATGCCCATATTGATGAGATCATCCAGCCTTAAAACACCGCCAGCTCTGGTCTTGAAGGGTTTGCCATCAGGACCGTTCATTGTGCCGAAACCGACATGAGTAAGCTCGACGTCTTCTGGCGTGATCCCGGACATTTTCGCGGCCCGGAAAACCTGCTCGAAATGGAGGTGCTGGCG
>CAZJRT010000024.1:0-13503 GCA_964548445.1 uncultured Pseudobdellovibrionaceae bacterium | reverse complement strand
GCAGAGGTTAGACCTGCGTGCAGTAGATTGCAAAGAGAAACTTGAGCTCTTTTCATATTTTCTTTTCTGCTATTTCAAAGGCTTCCGGCTTTGATGCCATGAATTATTTCAAATTTTATCAATTCATTACCTTTGCTTAACTTCGGTTTTGTATATTCGTATCTACGGACAGGGCAGGTAGTAAGATATAAATTGCGACCGGACAAGTTGCGGTAAATAAATACAGGGTGGCTGCTTAACCGTATTAGAAATTCGAAGCTTTCATTACCTCTCCCAAACCCCTGGAAGCTTCGGGTGAGATGAACAGGAAGGCAAAAAGAGCCTCTTTCCATTTCGTTCCCTCGAGCGGACAGCCCCACCGCAGGGACGTAAGGAAAGAGGCCTTTGCTCATCGGGCGCATTTCTTTATACTCAATACTCAGAATGAGGGTTGTATTCTGTTTTGGGTGTTTCGAATAAATGGATTCTTTTAGCACATCACTTTTGCGGGAAAAGTTCGTAATCCGCGACCCGATGCCGGTATCTGATGAAGAGCCGGTAGTAGCGTTAAGCAACAGGCTTGTTACTCCTATCCCTGATTCCAGAGAAAAGTTCGTGGTCCGCGCCCAGAACATGCATAGCTGCATCAGGATGGCAGCACGCATTGTTCATTCGGCACAGGAAGAGGGCCCTATTATGAGCCGGGCCAAATCTTTTGACTGGGAGGAATCATGGAAGGGTGTAGTTGAAGGATATGAGCGTAAATATAACCCTAACCGCTGGGTTGCCGTCTATAACGAAGGAAAGGTTGTTTTTAGCGAAGGTGCATATCATCCGTTTCTGGACATCATCGAAACTTGCGATCTTAAAAGCCCACAGGATTATTCACATTCGATCAGCGTAGCCGAGAATGCATTTAAACAGGCAGGGAAGGTCGTGAAGATTGATCATGACGCCAATATTGCTCTGGTGGTTAATATCGCCAGCGAACTGGCTCGCTGCGGAATTATTCTAAGAGGTGCAGACAAAACCACCACTTTTAATTTCACTGCCAAGCCAAGTGGTGGTCGTAAGGTCAAGGTTTCCCAGTGCCTTACTGTCTCTGCCGCTTTTCTGGAAGGAATACAGCTGGCATTTCAGGTGGGTATGGGTTCAGAAAAAAGGAAATATGATTTAATTGAGACGGGCAGCGAGGATGACAAGCGTATTACTGCCGGGGAAAAACGCCTTGCCCGTCTGAATAGTGCCGTAAACCAGTTTGAACAAATGCTTGATGTTTCATACCGTCCTGAAAGACCTAATCTGTTTGAGATGGTGGATGAGGCCAAAGAAGTGGCTCATAAAATTCTCGCTCCGCAAATCCAGGAAAAGATCGAGTCCGGCGAGATGGATGACAGCGAGTGGGTAGTATAATTGAAGGGAGGCCTAAAGGTTCTTCCGGTAGATTGTCCGCGCATCATCCTTCTGATAAAAATCTGCAAGACGCGCAGCTACTTCATATCCACTTTTCAGATAAAAATGGCGTGCCGTTTCGAATTGCGGTGTTGATGATGTCTCTATAAATATCTGGGAGCCACCTGCTTTACGAACGGCAACTTCTGTTTTCTTTAAGAGTTCGGAAGCCAGTCCAGTTCCTTTATATTCAGGAGAAACGATAATCCAGTAAAGGTCAAAGCAGCTTTCTGTCAGAGGTATCAAGCCATAACAGACATATCCTGCCAGACTGCCATCAGGGAGTCTGGCAAAAATAAACCTGTACGAACTGTCTCTGCCGCTAATACTGTCTGAAGTAAGTTCGGCAACTGTTTCAATTTCACAGAGTCTGAACACCGCAGCTTCTCTGGCAAGCTTCTTGACGGCTTTGATATCTTCCGGTCTGGGGTCAGAATCGAAAGTAAAGTTGCTTTTTATATCTTCGAACATAAAGCCACTTTTTCCCTTAAGCATTTGCTTATTAACAGCGTGGTTGTACTGGTTTCAGGAAGAAACGCACAACACTACATGATGATATCCTGTTTTTTTATCATAACTACCAATTAACAGAACCTTTATCCCATGAATTAAGGCGAGTTATTTTCATTAGTAGCAAAATCTACATGAATTCACTGGTTGCAAATAACAGTAGAACATTTTGGGCGGATTTATAGTCTATTTCATAATTGGTATGAAAAGGAATACGCATGTACTAAGTGATGTTGCGGTCTTTGCCGATATTGCCGCCTGGATCGGGATATCTGTAAAGCTCACCCTTAAAGTTGTTAAGAAGCAGGTCGTCACCTTCGCGGCCTGCAATATAATCGGGAAGCAAGGTTACTTTACCTCCGCCGCCAGGTGAATCGATTGCAAATTGCGGAACAGCGTAGCCGGTAGTATGACCACGTAACTGGCGAATTAGCTCCAGCCCCTTTTCTACTGGTGTACGGAAATGCGCAGACCCGCAAACGGGATCACATTGTAGGAGATAATATGGTTTTACTCTGGCTTTAAGCAGGCCCTGCATCAGTGGTTTGATCACATTAATATCATCATTGATACCTTTGAGCAAAACCGTCTGACTTCCAAGTGGAATGCCTGCATCAGCCAGTCTTGCGCAAGCTTCCAGTACCTCCGGCGTAAGTTCATCCGGGTGAGTAAAGTGAATGCTCATCCAGAGAGGGTGATATTTATGTAGCATTTTCACAAGCTTGCTCGTGATTCTTTGCGGAAGGACTACTGGAATTTTCGTGCCGATGCGAATGAATTCCAGATGATTTATAGAGTGAAGTCTAGCAAGAAGCCATTCCAGCTTGTCGTCATCAATGCTCAAAGGATCGCCGCCGGAAAGCAGGCAGTCGCGCACTTCCGGGTGTCCTTCTATATATTGAGCTGCCTTTTCCCACTGGCTTGTGCTGAAGCTGTATTCGCCGGTTTTGTCACTTATAACGCGTGAGCGTGTGCAGTAACGGCAGTGAGTTGAGCAGAATTTGGTAGTCAGAAACAAGACCCGGTCAGGATATTTATGAACCAGACCAGGAGCTGCCATATCCGGATTTTCGCCAAGAGGATCCGGGTCTTCGCCTGAAGAGTGAACAAACTCGACGCTTACGGGAATAACGGTTTTTCGAAGCTGCTGGTTTGGGTTATCCGCATCTATCAATGACATATAGTAAGGAGTGATGCTGATGGGCATCCTGCCTGTCCGCTGGATACTTTCGCGCTCATCGTCGCTGAGGGTTAGGATTTGTTCCAAAGTATCTAGTGTACGTATTCGGTTTTTTATTTGCCATTTCCAGTCGTTCCATTCGCGCAGGCTGGTTTCAGGAAAATGTCTTTCCTTAAAACGTCTGGTCTTGTCTGCAATTGGCGCTGCTCCGCAAGGTCTACATTCTGGCAAGTTTTGCATCCCTATGAATATTACATGACATGATCAGGCCAAAGCCTATCATTGCCGAGAGCATGGCAGTGCCGCCATATGACACAAGTGGCAGCGGCGCTCCCACGACTGGAATTAAACCCATGACCATACCGATATTAATAAAGACATACAGTGAGAAGTTAACGGTCAGACCGAGGGTGAGAAACCGTCCATATCCATGTCTGCAACGAAATGCAATCCAGAGACCGTAAATAAAAACCATTCCGAACAGAGTCAGAAGGATGGCTCCTCCCATAAAACCCCATTCTTCTGCCCATAATGTAAAAATAAAATCAGTTTGCTTTTCGGGAAGAAAGTTAAGGTGGCTCTGGGTGCCTTGCAAAAACCCTTTGCCTTCAATGCCGCCTGAGCCCAGAGCAATCTTGGACTGGGTAATATGGTATCCGGCGCCTAGTGGATCGGATTCCGGATTTAAAAATGTTAATACCCGTTTCTTCTGATAGGCATGCAGGAATTGCCAGGCTATAGGCAGCGATGATATTCCAGCCAGAAAAACCAGACCGAATAACCACAGCGGAGCACCCGCTATAAAGAACATGGCGCCACCAGCCATCAGCAGCATCAACGAAGTGCCAAGGTCAGGCTGCAGCATAACTAAACCTACCGGAGCCAGAATTACCAGGGCAGGGGGGACCAGGTAAGAAATACGCCGCATGTCCTCAAGGGAAGAAGTATGAAAGTATCTGGCAAGGGCCATTACCACAGCGATTTTCATCAGTTCTGAAGGCTGCAATTTCATGAAGCCAAGATTGATCCAGCGTTGGGCTCCCATACCTACATGTCCCATGACTTCTACATATATAAGTAGTAGCAGGCCTGCCCAGAATGCCAGATATGAAAGCTTGTACCACCATTGAACATTTATCATCGCCACAAAGATCATGACAAAAAGTGAGAATGCAAATCTGGCCATTTGTCTGGAAGCCCATGGGTCCAGATTACCGCCACCAGCGGAATATAATGCGGCAAAGCCAACGCAGGCAATCAATGTTAATAGCATAATCAGGCCGAAATTCAGCTGACTGGCTTTTTGAAAAAGATTTTGATTTCCATCCTGAATTTCGATGATCCTGCTCATGCTGATCCTTTCAGTATAGATTTGGCAGGCGCCCGTTTTTTTGCCTCCCACAGTATCTCGCGGGCTACTGGTGCTGCTGTCGCGCGTCCGCTTCCCCCGTGTGCGATGACTACAGCACACGCATTGCGGGGGTTTTTTACCGGCGCGAAGCCTACGAAGAGCGCATGATGCCTCAGTTTCCAGGGGAGATCCTCATTGCGAACTCCTTCAAGACGTTCCTGTGAAGTAATTCTTCTTACCTGCGAGGTTCCCGTTTTGCCGCCCATGGCCATGTTTCGGACCGGAATGGCGGAAGAATTGGCTGTGCCGTCTGGATGTAATACAGCCTTATTCATTCCTCTGATCATTAAATCGAGATTCTTCTTTTTAATATCCATGGACGGCCAGGTGAAATCTTTTGGTGGTTCTCTGGCAGTTAACCATGGCTTGACGGCATAACCGCCATTTACCATCCGGGCTGTCATGGTGGCCATCTGTAATGGGGTTGCCTGCAAATAACCTTGCCCGATACTTGTGACAATGGTTTCTCCTGGCTGCCATGGTTTGCCAAAATGGCCCATCTTCCAGATTTTATCGGGAATAAGGCCAGGGTTCTCTTCAGATAATTCAAATCCTGTTTTCTGGCCCAGCCCCAATTTTCGAGCCATTTCAGATATTTTTTCTATGCCGACTTCAGTTGAAATTTTGTAATAGAAAACATCACAGGATTCTGCCAGAGATTTTATGAGGTCCACACGTCCATGGCCTCCACTGTTCCAGCAGTGGAAGCCATCGCGGCCATAGCTATAGTGTCCGGTACAAAATACAGACGTATTTCTGGTGATGATATTATTCTCCAGAGCTGCCAGTGCAGTTATCATTTTAAAGGTCGAGCCAGGCGGATACTGACCTGCCACAGCCTTGTTGGTAAGAGGATGAGCCGGATTTGATAGCAGCTCTTCCCATTTGTCGGCCGGTAGTCCACGAGTGAACATATTGGGGTCAAAGCTTGGGCTGGAGGCCATCGCATACAAGGCCCCGGTTTGCGCATCCATTATTACAGCGGTAGCGCTTTTTTCCTGATCGAGCCGATGCTGGACGAAGCGTTGCAATTCGGCATCAATGGTAGGTGTAATCCGTTGCGCCGTCTTGATTGGTGTGTTCCTGGGTGCTCTGACTTCGCGGCCAGCTACATTTACTTCTACTTCTGACGTGCCAGCTTTGCCGCGAAGAGCTATATCATGAGCTGTTTCGATCCCGGTGTTTCCTGTGCTCAGGCCCGGTCGGGTCAGGACACGATCACCGGTCAGCGCTGATTTGCTTACTATTCCTACGTATCCGACAAGATGAGCCGTAGCCGGTCCGAGCGGATAATTACGCAGCTCACCTACATCAATGGAAATCCCTGGCAGATCTGTCAGGTTAACTTCAATTTTTGCAACTTCCTGCCAGCTAAGCTGATCACGAATCTGAATCGGCAAAAAGGAAGGATTGCCTTTAGTCTTTTTAAGGGCCAGTTTTATATCCTGCTCATCAAGTGAGACCAGCTTTTGTAGATTACGCAAAGATTTTTCTACATCATCCGTTTGCTCGGGAATAATAAGGACCCGGAAATTCTGTTCGTTTACAGCCAGCGGCACACCGTACCGGTCAACAATCTGTCCGCGCATCGGCGCAAGCATTTTCAGGTTTATACGGTTTTTGTCAGACAGCATTTGATAGCGGCTGCCCTCTATGACCTGTAAATAGGCAAGGCGTCCACCGAGAACCGTTAAAAAGGTGCCTTGCATCAAGCCAAGGACAAAGGCCCGGCGGGTAAACATTCCTGCACGATCCTGATCTTTGTTAATCATTACAATGTCCTGGACGGTGAGCCGGGCAACAGGCGGTGAGCAACAAACAATGTAAGCACCACCAGAGGGAAAAGGCAAATCGAAGAAACAAGCTGCAGGATGATAGGGGTTATTTCCGGCAGGGACATCGTTGCAATGGTATAGATGACCCATTGTAAAGCGCCTATAGCAATACTTACAAATGCAAAGCCCAGCCAAACGGTAATGAACGGCTGACTCATCAGGAAACGTCTTTGATCTCTGGTTATCCAATGCGCGGCTATATAGGTCATGGCATAAAAACCGGTCGGCGCTCCTGAAAGGAAATCCATAATAATACCTATTACAAAGATCATGGCAGGCAGCATTAACGTGGGGCGATAGACTGCCCAGTAATAAACCGCTATCAAAATGAAATCAGGCTTCAGGGTTTGCGCTATATCAAAGGTTACAGCGCTGATATTAAGAAGAAGAAAAACGAAAGTGATTATATGCGGAACGCATAGCCGCATATAAACTTCCAGCTTTCCGGCCGAAGAGGTATAGCTGCTCATAATTTCGCTTGTTAACCTTACTTACCGGTACTAATAGCTTCCAGGAAAAATCTGGTTTGTGGACCGGTCAACGATGCGAACATAAATGATCTTATCCAGATCCGCAAAGACTTTCACCTGCCATGACCCATTCTTGCCTTGTTCTGTAATTCCTATAGGAAAGCCGGGAGGGAAAATTCCCCCATCGCCTGAAGTGACGATCCTGCTGCCTCCTGTTACATTTGCATCCGGCGGCAGATATTCAAGGGATGGCGATGAGCTGTTATTACCAACCAGCACTGCCTTTTGCCGACTGTCCTCAATAATTACAGGTATCCGGGAGTTAAAGTCAGAAACCAGCAGGATGCGGGAAACACTGTCTCCAGCCTCGATAATCCTGCCAATTAGACCATCTCCTGAGAGAACCGCCTGTCCTTTTTCGATGCCATCCGATTTGCCGGCAGCGACAAGCATGCTATGGACATATGCGTTTCCCGAATCCGCGATCACGCGGGCAGTGACAAAACTGTATCTGGGCTCGATTTTGACGTTAAGCAATTCCTGCAAGGATTTGTTTTCGGCTTCAAGCATAAGAGCAGTCTGGTACCATTCGCGAAGCCGGGAGTTTTCCTGACGAAGCATTGCAATTTCTGTGCGGAGGTGGGATATGCCAGCGAGGTCCTCCACCACTGATGCGGCCTGTTGAAATGGTTTGCTAAAGGATCCAATAGCAGGAGCAAAGAGTTCTGCTGTTCGTATGCGGGATTGTTCAAGGGCGCCGGGCCTGATAATCGAATAGGAAAGAAGGCATATAGAAAGGATGAAGAAAACAAGATATGCATAGCGCCCATCCCAGATATTGAGAGGGGTTGCCCTTGCAAAATTTCTCCATCTGTTTCGCCTCAAATTACAGGCCCCACAATCACTTACTTTTTCAGTTTATATTTTATAATCGAATCATGTTTAAAGCATGAAGAATAGTTAAAATTTAAGTGAAAAATCATACGCTTGCAATGCTGTGTTTACAGAAACGGGTAAACAGGACAGGGATAACTCTTAATAAGCTCCAATAAGGACGTTTTTTAAGGTCTTCATTTCTTCCAGTGCATGCCCGGTGCCAAGAGCAACGCAAGACAACGGGTCATCAGCAATAGTAACGGCCAGACCAGTTGCGTGTCTCAATACATGATCGAGATTGGCCAGTAGAGCGCCGCCGCCGGTAAGGACGATTCCCTTGTCGACTATATCTGCTGCAAGTTCCGGCGCAGTATGTTCAAGCGCAACCTTTACCGCTTCAACAATTTGTCCGACAGGTTCAGCAAGACTTTCGGCAATCTGGCGTTCGGTGACGAGAATTTCTTTCGGCACTCCGTTCATCAGATCCCGACCCTTGATTTGCAGACTGGCTCCTTCGCCATCGCCGGGAGGGCAGGCGGAACCAACTTCTTTCTTGATGCGCTCAGCCGAGCTTTCACCTATAAGCAAGTTATGTACTCGCCGGATATAGGCGATAATCGCCTCATCCATTTTGTCGCCGCCTACGCGAACAGATCTCGCATAAACAATGCCGCCCAGAGATATAACGGCAACTTCAGTAGTGCCTCCGCCAATATCTACTACCATGGATCCTGTGGGTTCAGTCACCGGAAGCCCGGCGCCTATTGCGGCTGCCATAGGCTCCTCGATTAAATGGACTTCGCTGGCTCCCGCGCTTTCGGCAGATTCCTGAATTGCCCGTCGTTCAACTGCAGTGGAGCCTGAAGGAACGCAGATAATCATCTTTGGTGAAACAAATTTTCGGCGATTATGGACCTTGCGAATGAAGTGTTTGATCATTGCCTCTGTTACTTCGAAGTCTGCTATAACGCCATCGCGTAACGGTCTGATCGCAACTATGTTTCCAGGGGTTCGTCCAAGCATCTGTTTGGCTTCATTACCAACGGCAAGTATCTGCTTCTTGCCGCTTATCATGGAAATGGCGACTACCGAAGGTTCGTTAAGAACAACTCCCTGGTCCTTGACATAAACTAACGTGTTGGCTGTACCGAGGTCGATAGCCATGTCAGCGGACATAAAACCGAATAGCTTGGAGAACATCGCTTTGAAATTTAGCCCTTATTATTTAATCTGGATGAAATAGCTATAGCAGACATGAAAAGGGCTTGCATCATTGAATTTTCACCTATCCCCATGCGGAGGTCAAATGGTGGTGCCCACATAAACACAGCGCGGCTTGATTGCCGCGCTTCTGCTTAAGTCACAGTTTGTAATAACTGAAGTCTTAGCCTTGTCGTGCCTTAAAGCGAGGATTTTGCTTGTTAATAACGTAAACACGACCTTTGCGGCGAATGACCCTGCATCCCCGATGGCGATTCTTCAGTGTTTTCAGCGAATTTACAACTTTCATATCCGTATATCCTTTGCGCGCCACGCTTTATTTTTTCTCAGGCGAGGCGGAAGTTACACGTCGAGGCCGTGACATGTCAAGCAATTTATAGGTGGATACCGCCGACTGACACAACGATTATGATAATATAGGCAAGGTGCGAAAAGTTGTGGGCTTCCTGATCCAGGCCAAAGGTCCACCAGAAGATAGTGTCTTTCGGTCCCCAATTCTTTTTCCAGGTAAAAATTCCTTTCACCCGGTCAATGAAGCTGTGAACAACAAAATCTACAATCCCCAGCCACCACAACGCAGGGGCGAAAATCAGTGCGATAAATGTGGTGCCTAAAGCATGTATTATAGTGTGAGAGAAAAGTGCTCTGAAGCCTTCCTTTCCCGGCATGCCTTTATTATGGGCCATCCAGTCTGACTGAAGCAGAAAATCGCTCAGATACTGTTTCAGGCGGAAAAAAATATAAAGAAGAAGAAGTTGAAGGAGGGTCATGATAAGGCAGGTGCTTTAAGAACTGTTCTTACAAATGATAGACAAATAATTCATATACGGCAATCATTACAAACAGATTGATTCCAGTACCAAACTTCCGCATGATTAATAGGATAATAAATTCTCGCCTTTTGTAGCCAATGAATCTAGTCAGTGCAAATAACAAACGTAATTTTAGCGCGGGGGACGTCCTGATCCGACAGGGTGACAAAGGAGAGTGCGCCTATGTCATTGAATCTGGCAAAGTGGAAATCATTATAGAGCATCCTGATGGAGCCAAAAGCGTTGTCGGTACCAGAGGCGCTGGCACTATTATCGGTGAAATGGCGATAGTTGATGATTCGCCACGGGTTGCAACGGTACGCTGCATCGAAGATTGCCAGATGCTGGAAATTTCCCGGGAAGATTTTTCGCGTCGTCTGCATAATGCCGATCCGGTAATCCAGATGATCATTCAGGTTATTATGACTCGTTACCGGGATATGTTGGCTCGTACAAAAATTTTGGGCGAAAGTGCAACTTATCCGCCGCCCGAGGAGCTGGAAAAGAATTTTGCTCTCAAGACAGATGCTGTTGAATACATAAAAATCGCCAACGAATTTAAAGAGGCGATAGAAAACGGCCAGCTTGAGTTGCACTATCAGCCAATTATCAATTTTGCTACCGGCAAGATCGCGGGATTCGAGGCGCTTATGCGCTGGGATCATCCGGAGCGGGGATTCATTTCTCCGGGAATATTTATTCCTATCGCCGAAGAAACCGGCCTGATTTTAAGCGCAAGCGGATGGGCGCTGAAGGAAGCATGTTCCGCGCTCAAGCGTATCGAGGGAAGCACAGGTTATACCGAAGACCTTTATATGAGCGTTAATTTCTCAAGCACGGATTTCGCTTCTGAAAATTTTGTCGAGAGTGTCTATAACACTTTAAGTTCGACTGACGTGGCGGCAAAGAAAGTCTGTCTTGAAATTACCGAGCGTATCCTGATGAGCCAGCCGGAGAATGCTCGCGAAACTCTGGATATGTGTTGTAAGGCTGGTATGAGCATTGCCATTGATGATTTTGGCACTGGCTACTCGTCGCTCTCGTATCTGCATGCCTTCCCTGTGCAATATCTTAAAATCGACCGTTCATTTGTCATGGATATGAACAAAAATGAATCAAGCAGTTCTCTTGTGAAATCGATTGTCGCTCTGAGCCAGAACATGAAGCTGAAGACCGTGGCTGAAGGTGTGGAGACAAGAGAAGAAGGATTGCTGCTCAGGGAGATGGGGTGCGATTTTGCTCAAGGTTTCTATTATGCAAGGCCACAGCCTGAAAAAGATATTATCATGTTGTTGCGCAACTGGGATCCAAAGGCTATCTACGATAAGTAGGAATACGATTTTGTAATCAGTATTCTGGCTTCTGAGGTCCGGTTACTATAATATGTGACCATCGATAATCCTGATTCTGGGAATATATTCGTGAAACGTAATTTTCGCTCAAAAGGCTCCGTTTTAGCTGCGCTTGATGTCGGCTCCAGCAAGATTGTCTGTCTTGTCGCCCAGGTCGTTGATGATGAAGGATCTCTGGAAGTAATCGGTATTGGTCATCAGGCTTCCAAAGGAATTAAGAGTGGCACAGTTACCGACTTGCAGGCCGCAGAAAACGCTATTCGTCAGACTGTACATTCGGCTGAGAACATGGCGGCGGAAGTGCTTAAGGGTTATCCTCTGCGAGAAGTGGTGGTTAACCTGCCGGGCGTGCATGCTTCATCAAAAATGGTTCATGCGGATGTGGCGGTGGCCGGGCACGAGGTCACGGATAACGATGTTCGCCGGGCGCTCGCCAAGGCACAGGATCAGGTTTTCGATGAGAGCAGCGAGCTGATCCATACCATTCCCGTATCCTGTTCGCTTGACGGCAAGCAAGGAATTCGTGAGCCCAGAGGCATGTACGGCCAGAATTTGCAGGTCGATATTCATCTGGTGACTGGTGATAATGGCGCCTTGCGGAATCTCGCAACCACAATTGAGCGTTCTCATCTTGATATTACGGCTCTGTGCGCTGCACCTTATGCCGCAGGATTGTCAAGTTTAGTTGAGGATGAAATGGATCTTGGCTGCACGGTAATTGATATCGGCGGCGGGGTAACTTCCTTCGCCGTTTTTTCCGGCAGCAGTCTGATTTATCTCGATGCCGTGCCTCTAGGGGGCAATCACGTAACCAGCGATATTGCAAAGGGGCTTACCACCTCGCTGCAAAATGCCGAGCGATTGAAAACATTATACGGTAGTGCCACGGCCTCCGGTTCTGATGAAAGCGAAATGATAGACGTACTGCCGCTTGGCGAAGAGGAATACCGGGCACCCAATCATGTGCCTCGCTCACTTCTTGTCGGAATTATCCAGCCTCGAATGGAAGAGATTTTAGAACATGTCCGTGCAAGATTACAGGATAGCGGTGTTCAGGCTTATGCAGGTCGCAGGGTAGTGTTTACTGGCGGGGCCAGTCAGCTTCCGGGCCTGCGTGAGCTGGGGCAGCGAGTGCTCGATAAACAGGTAAGGCTGGGGCGGCCTATCCGTCTTCATGGCTTGCCTGATGCCGCAGCAGGAGCAGCATTTTCGGTGGCTGCGGGGTCGCTGGTTTATGTCTCCGAACGCTCCAACGAAATGCCGGGGGAGATCCTTGCGCAGATGGAAGGCGGCAGTTTGTGGGAACGCCTGAAGGTGTGGCTGAGAGAGAATTGGTAGACTTTGGCCGTATAAAAAGTGTTATTGGATCGGCTCAGGATGACATGGAAATAGTTACAGACCGTTCTGCATCCGGGATAACGGGTTTTTACAGTTCCCGCATCATATCCTTAAGGTTTCTCTCCGGGCGTGGGCCCATGTGAGAAATGACTTCGGAAGCCGCTAGAGCGCCTAGTTTGCCACAAAGTTCCAGCGGCATTTCCTTGGTAAAGCCATAGAGGAAACCGGCGGCGAACTGATCTCCTGCGCCAGTGGTATCGACCACTGCATCCACGGCTACAGGCTCTATTTCGATTACCTGCTGGTCTGATACGACCAAAGCGCCTTGCTCCCCGCGGGTGATCACGGCAGTGCCGCAATTCTCACGAGCTGCTTCCAGAGCCAGAGAGAATTCATGCTGTAAAAACAGGGACTTGATTTCTTCTTCATTGGCAAACAGCAGATCGACGTGACCTTTCACGAGAGAGAGAAAATCATGGCGGTGACGATCAACACAAAACGAGTCAGAAAGGGTAAGCGCTACTTTATGACCTGCGGCATGCGCCACTTCTGCGGCCTTGACGAAAGCGTTTTTGGCGGCGTCCTTATCGAACAGATAACCTTCAAGATAAGTGATCTCGGCTGAAGAAATCAGGTCTAAATCTATGTCGTCCGGCCCCAGTTCGGAACTCGCTCCCAGATAGGTGTTCATTGTTCTTTGCGCGTCCGGCGTGACAATAACCAGGCAGCGCCCGGTTCTGTGTCCGGAGTTAAGCGGTTTTGTCTGATAGTGAATGCCAAGAGCATTGAGATCATGTTGGAATACCTTGCCAAGCTGATCTTCGGCAACCTTGCCGATATAAGCTCCTGCGCCGCCAAATGAAGCCAGGCCCGCGATAGTATTTGCTGCAGAGCCTCCGGAAGATTCAATGCCGGGTCCCATTGATGCGTAAAGTTGTTCGGCACGCTCCATATCGATCAGCATCATCGAGCCTTTTTCCATGCCAAATTGTTTGTGCTGCTCCTCGATAAATGAATCGTCCGCATGACTAAGGACATCGACGAGCGCGTTGCCTACGGCTGCCACT